>JBFJWO010000106.1:0-11752 GCA_041623575.1 Gammaproteobacteria bacterium | reverse complement strand
CGCCTTGCCGACGACGAACCGCGTCTGCGGCATCGGCCCCTCGAAGGCGTCGACGAGCAGCAGCACGCCGTCGGCCATCGCGAGCACGCGCTCGACCTCGCCGCCGAAGTCGGCGTGACCGGGGGTGTCGACGATGTTGATCCGGTAGCCGTGCCAGTGGATCGCGGTGTTCTTGGACAGGATGGTGATGCCGCGCTCCTGCTCGAGCGCGTTGGAATCGAGCACGCGCTCGGGCATGGCCGCCCGTGCATCGCGCGTCTCCGAGGCCAGCAACAGCTTGTCGACCAGGGTGGTCTTGCCATGGTCGACATGCGCAATGATGGCGATATTGCGGATATTGCTGATTGACACGCCCGGTGTATCCCCGCAACGGGGCCGGGAATTATAATGCGCGCGGCCCAAATTGGAACGGAATGTGCGTCACATTATCCATTTCCGCTCGCCGTTGTGCTACAAACCGGGCCCTTCGACAACGCTTACCACCCCGACGACCCAGACAGCGTGTGTATTAGAGTCGCCTACCGGTTCGCCGGCATGTCCGTAGGCTCGGCGTTCGACAGCGCAACGCGTGCCATGCTGCCCGTGCGCAAGCGCTCCGGGCGCGACGAACTGGTGTTGTGGGGCCGGCGCGAGGGCGACCCCGGCAGCGCCGACATCGCGCCCGGCGTCGCACTGGACACCGTCAAGAGCGGTGCCTGGGACGTGTTCCAGCCGCGCTGGGTCAAGCTCTTCGTCGACCGCTACCAGATCGCCGACGCGCGCGGGCGCCCGCTGTGGCACGAGCTGGCCAACGGCAGCTTCCTGCAGGGGGTGCTGATCGTCGACACCGACGAGCACGGCACCCAACGCGTCTACGTCGCCAGCATCGCCGCCCCGGAGCAGTTCGCGAGCCTCAGCGCCGACGGGCGCTGGCCCCACATCGCCTCGGTGGCGCCCGGGAACGCCAACGGCCAGGCCCGCTAACGCCGGCGCGGCGCTCGCCGCCAACGCCCGCCTGTACCCGTGGTACGTGGCGAGCGTCGACGCGATGGCCTGGCTGCCGGTGTTCTTTCTCTACTTCAGCGAGCGCGTCAGCCTGCAGCAGATCCTGGTGCTGGAGGCCGCGTACTACGCGAGCATCGTCACCCTCGAAGTGCCGACCGGCTATTTCTCCGACCGCTACGGGCGACGGCTCACCCTGCTGGGCGCGAGCGGCGCGCTGAGCGCCGCCTATGCCGTGTTCTGCCTGGCGGACGGCTTCGCCACGCTGCTCGTGGCGCAACTGCTGCTGGGCCTCGGGATGAGCCTGCGTTCGGGCACCGAGACGGCCCTGCACTACGACACCCTGGTGGCGCTGGGGCAGCGCGAGCGCTTCGCCGAGCGTGAGGCCATCGCCGAGCGCAACGGCCTCGCCGCGCTCGCCCTGTTCTCGCTGCTCGGCGGCCTGGCCGGCCTGGTCGACCTGCGCCTGCCCTACGCGCTGTCGCTGCTCGGCGCGCTGGCGAGCGTGGCGATCGTGCTGCGTTTCGTCGAGCCGTCCCAGGCCGCGGAGCTGGCGCCCGCCGAGCGCTCCTTCGCCCGCCAGATGCTGCGCTGCACGGCCTACCTGCGCCTGCCCGCCGTGGCCTGGCTGTTCGGTTTCTACGTCGTGCTCGACATGCTCATGCACGTGCCCTACGAGTTCTACCAGCCCTACCTGCGACTGCTGGAGGGCGACGTGCTGGCGCCCGACTCGAGCCCGGCGGTGTCGGGCGCGCTGCTCGCGGCCACCATGGCGCTGGCCGCCTGGGGCGCGAGCCGCAGCGTTCGCCTTCGCGAGCGCTTCGGGCTGCGGGCCCTGCTGCTCGGCGCGCTGGCGGTGCAGGCCGCTATCGTGGTGGCGATGGCCGCCGTGCTGAGCGTCTGGGCAGCGGTGCTGGTATTGCTGCGCAACCTGCCCGACGCCGTCGCCCACGCGCCCTACAATGCCGCCCTCGGCGAGCACCTCTCCAGCGGTCACCGTGCCACCTTCCTGTCGCTGACCAACCTGAGCTCGCGGATCGCGCTGGCCGGGTTGCTCGCCCTGCTGGCCGCGCTGCTGCCGGCAGGCGCGGTGGCCGACTGGCCGACGCTGAGCGAGCTGCTGCGCTGGTGCGCGCTGCTGGGGATGGCCGCGCTGGCGGGGCTGGCGCTGAGTTCGCGCGCCCTGGGCCGGCGGCCCCCCGGTGGTTGAGTCGCGTTGGTGTGTATCGGAGCCACGGTGGTACGCTAACGCCCTGCCGCAGCCGCCCCGCCGGACCGGCGCGGCCGAGCGAACGTTACACCTCGGATGAGCCCAATGGAGACCATGAACGCCAAGCCGGTCCCGGGCGCGTGCCAGGCGCACGCGGCACGACCTTGAGCCGGCACGCGCACGATGCGCCGCTGGAGGAGACGGTCCTGCGCGTCAAGGCGCTGGAGTCGCTGCTGGTGGAGAAAGGCCTCGTCGACCCGGCCGCGCTCGAGGTGCTGATCGACACTTACGAGAACCGGGTCGGCCCGCGCAACGGGGCGCGCGTGGTGGCCCGTGCCTGGAGCGACCCGGCCTACCGCGCGCGCCTGCTGGAGGACGCGGGCGCGGCCATCGCCGAGCTCGGCTTCGGCGGCCGCCAGGGCGAGGACATGGTGGTGGTCGAGAACACGCCCGAGGTACACAACCTGGTGGTCTGCACCCTGTGCTCCTGCTATCCCTGGCCGGTGCTCGGGTTGCCGCCCGTGTGGTACAAGTCGCCGCCCTACCGCGCCCGGGCGGTGAGCGAGCCGCGCAGCGTGCTGGCCGAGTTCGGCGTCGAGCTGGGCGACGACGTGGCCGTCCGCGTGTGGGACAGCACCGCCGAGGTCCGCTACCTGGTGCTGCCGTTGCGCCCGCCCGGCAGCGAAGGCCTCGACGAGGAACGCCTGGCGGAGCTGGTGACGCGCGACTCCATGATCGGTACCGGGCTGGCCTCGAGCCCGCCGGCGGTGAGCGAGCCGTGAACGGCGGCCACGATCTCGGCGGCATGCACGGACTCGGGCCGATCGCGCCGGACCCGGCGGAGCCCGTCTTCCACCACGAGTGGGAACGGCGGGTGTTCGCGTTGACGCTCGCCATGGGCGCCTACGGCGCCTGGAACCTCGACATGTCGCGCCACGCCCGCGAAAACACCCACCCCGCCGAGTACCTCGACGCCAGCTACTACGAGCACTGGCTGCGCGCGTTGCAGGTACTGCTCGCCGAGCAGGGGCTGGTCAGCGCCGACGAAATCGCAGCCCGCATGCGCGAGCTTGCCGCCGATGCCCGTCCTGCGCGCTGAGCAGGCCGCGGCGCTGCTGGGCCGCGGCGCCAGCGCCCGGCTGCCCGGCGACCGGCCGTCGGCGCGCTTCGCCGCCGGCGACCGGGTGCTCGCTCGAAACGTCCACCCGGCCGGCCACACGCGCCTGCCACGCTATGTGCGCGGGCGCCGCGGGGTGATCGCCCGGGACCACGGGCTGTTCGTCTTTCCCGATGCGCACGCCGAGGGGCGGGTCGAGGCGCAACGGCTGTACAGCGTCCGCTTCGAGGCCGCGGAGCTCTGGGGCCCGCAGGCCGAGCCCGGCGCGTGCGTCTTCCTCGACCTGTTCGAAGCCTACCTCGACGCCGCGCCATGAGCCTGCCCGACCTGCCGGGCGCGTTGCCGCGCGACCCCGAGGGCGCCCCGGTGTTCGCCGAGCCGTGGCAGGCCCAGGTGTTCGCGCTCACGGTGCGGCTCAACGAGGCCGGCCACTTCGGCTGGGCCGAGTGGACGAGCTACCTGGGGGCAGCGCTGGCCCGATCGGCCGCCGCCGGCGACGACCCGCGGAGCGACTACTACCGCTGCTGGCTGGCCGCCCTCGAGCAACTGCTCGCCGATCGGGGCATGGTCGGCGAGGCGGAGCGCCTCCGGCGCCAGCAGGCGTGGGACAGCGCCGCCCGCGCGACCCCGCACGGGCAGCCGATCACGTTGCACGAGCGGTGAGCGGGCCCGCCGTCCCCTACCCGGCGCCGGTCGCGACCCTGCTGACCGAGCACCCCGGCGTGCGCTTCCTGGACGCGTTCTTCCCGGACCTCAGTGGCCTGGTGCGCGGCAAGCGCCTGCCGATCGCGCAGGCCGCCAAGGCCTTCGACGGCGGCATCGCCGCGCCCGGCTCGAGTTTCCTGCTGGCGGTGACCGGCGACTCGCTGGATCCGGCCGGGATGGGCTTCAGCGACGGCGACCCCGACCAGCTGGGGCTGGCGGTGCCGGGCACGCTGGCGCCGATGCCGTGGGCGCAACCGCCGGCCGCGCAGGTGCTGCTGACGTTCTCCGACCCGAGCGGCACGCCCTACTACTACGAGCCGCGCAACGTGTTGCGCCGCGTGCTGGAGCGTTTCGCCGGGACCGGCCTGACGCCGGTGGTCGCGTTCGAACTCGAGTTCTACCTGCTCGATCCCGAGCCCGCCGCGGACGGCTCGCCGCAGCCGCCGCGCGACCCGCACAGCGGGCAGCGCCCGGCCAGCACCCAGGTCTACGGGCTGAACGAGATCGGCGAGTTCGCCGAGCTGCTGGCCGACATCGATAGCGCCTGCCAGCGCCAGGGCGTGCCGACCCAGGCGCTGACCTCGGAGTACGCGCCGGGGCAGTTCGAGATCAATCTCCAGCACCGCGCCGACGCCCTGCGCGCGGCCGACGACTGCGTGCTGTTCAAGCGCTGCGTGCAGGGTGTGGCGCGCCAGCACGGCGCGCGAGCCACGTTCATGGCCAAGCCCTACGCCGGGCAGTCCGGCAGCGGCATGCACCTGCACGTCAGCCTGCTCGATCGCGACGGGCGCAACGTGCTCGACGGCGGCGGCGCCAGCGCCACCCCGGCGAGCCTCAGCGAAACCGCCCGCCACGCGCTCGGCGGGCTGCTCCACAGCCTGCCCGAGGCGATGGCCGTCTTCGCCCCCAACCTCAACGCCTTCCGCCGCTTCGAGCCCGACATCTACGTGCCGGTGAACCGCTCCTGGGGCTTCGAGAACCGCTCGGTGGCGCTGCGCGTGCCGACCGGGCCCGGCGAGGCACGGCGTATCGAGCACCGCGTCCCCGGCGCCGACGCCAACCCCTACCTGGCGCTGGCCGCGGTGCTGGCCGGGATCCACGACGGCATCGAGAATCGCCGCGAGTGCGGCCCGGAGCACGCCGGCAACGTCGGCTCGCAGAGCGACGCCGCGCTGGCGCAGCGCCTGCGCCCGGCGCTGGAGCACCTGCGCGCGGGCGAGGTGTTGAACGACTACCTCGGCGCGCCCTACGTCAGCGTCTATTGCGCGTGCAAGGAGAAGGAGCTCGACGCGTTCGAACGGCGTATCTCGCCCGCGGAATACGACTGGTACCTGCTGACGTGAGCCGCGACCCGCGCTACGACCCGCTGTTCGAGCCGATCGCGATCGGCCCGCTGGTGGCCCGCAACCGCTTCTTCCAGGTGCCGCACTGCAACGGCATGGGTCACCGCCTGCCGCACGCGGTGGCGGCGATGCGCGGGGTCAAGGCCGAGGGCGGCTGGGCGGTGGTGGCCACCGAGGAGTGCGAGATCCACCCGTCGAGCGACGTCTCCCCCTACGCGGAAGCGCGGCTGTGGGACGACGGCGACGCGCGCCGCCTGGCGCTGACCGCCGAGGCGATCAAGCGCCACGGCTCGCTGGCGGCCATCGAGATCACCCACAACGGGCACGCGGCGCCGAACCGCATGAGCCGCCTGCCGGTGATGGCGGTGTCCGACCTCCCGGCGCAGAACTACGACCCGGTGCAGGCCCATGCCATGAGCCGCGAGGACATCGCCGCGCTGCGCCGCTGGCACCGGCGCGCTGCCCTGCGGGCGCGCGATGCGGGGTTCGACATCGTCTACGTCTACGCCGCGCACGACCTCGGCCTGCCGTTCCATTTCCTGAGCCGCCGTTACAACCGGCG
Source organism: Gammaproteobacteria bacterium (assembly GCA_041623575.1). Classification (GTDB taxonomy): domain Bacteria; phylum Pseudomonadota; class Gammaproteobacteria; order JAHELT01; family JAHELT01; genus JAHELT01. Next base: position 5,834 of record JBFJWO010000106.1, on the reverse strand, counting down.
CAGCGACGAGTACGGCGGCAGCCTGGAGAACCGCGCCCGCCTGCTGCGCGAGTTGCTGGAGGACACGCGTGAGGCGGTCGGCGACACCTGCGCGGTGGCGCTGCGGTTCGCCGTCGACGAGCTGCGCGGCGCGCACGGGCTGCTGGCCGAGGCCGAGGGCCGCGACGTGGTGGAAATGCTCGCCGAGCTGCCGGACCTGTGGGACGTCAACGTCTCCGACTGGGCCAACGACTCGGTCACCGCGCGTTTCGGCGAGGAAGGCGCGCAGGAACCCTACGTGGCGTTCGTCAAGCAGCTGACGAGCAAGCCGGTGGTCGGCGTCGGGCGGTTCACCTCGCCCGACGCCATGCTCGCGCAACTGCGCCGCGGCGTGCTCGACATGATCGGCGCAGCCCGCCCGTCGATCGCCGACCCCTTCCTGCCGCACAAGATCGAGCAGGGCCGCATCGAGGACATCCGCGAGTGCATCGGCTGCAATATCTGCGTGGCCGGCGACAACACCATGACCCCGATCCGCTGCACCCAGAACCCGACCATGGGCGAGGAGCACCGTCGCGGCTGGCACCCGGAGCGCATTCCCCCGGCGCCGGCGCCGGAACGCTGCCTGGTGGTCGGCGCGGGCCCGGCCGGGCTGGAAGCGGCGCTGGCGCTCGCGCAACGCGGCTTCGCCGTGACGCTGGCCGACGAGCGGCGCGAGCCGGGCGGGCGCGTCGCCCTCGAGAGCCGCTTGCCGGGACTCGCCAGCTATGCCCGCGTGCGCGATTACCGCCTGGGCCAGTTGCGCGGCCTGGCCAACGTGGAACTCTTCGCCGAAAGCCGCCTCGACGCGGCGCAGGTGCTGGAGTTCGATGCCCGGCACGTGGCGGTCGCCACCGGCGCCCGCTGGCGGCGCGACGGCATCGGGCGCCGGCACTGGCAAGCCCTGCCGGGCGCCGACGACTGCGCGATCTTCACGCCCGACGACCTGATGGCCGCACGCCTGCCCCCGGGCCCGGTGGTCCTGTACGACGACGACCACTATTACCTGGGGGGCGTGCTCGCGGAGTTGCTGGTGAACGCGGGCCTGGCGGTAACGCTGATCACGCCGGCCCCGGACGTCTCGCACTGGACCCACAATACGCTCGAGCAGCACCGCATCGAGAAACGCGTGCGCGAACTGGGTGTGCGCGTGCTCGCCCAGCACGAGATCGCGCACCTCGGCAGGGAGGCCGTACGCGCCGCCTGCGTGTTCACCGGCGAGGCGCAGGAGGTCGAGGCCGCCGCCGTGGTGCTGGTCACCTCGCGCGAGCCCGACGCCGCGCTCTACCACGAGTTGCAGGCAGCTGGCATTCCCGGAACCACGACGCTGGCGCGCATCGGCGACTGCCTCGCGCCGGGCACGGTGGCCGCCGCGGTCTACGCCGGCCACCGCTACGCGCGCGAACTGGGCGCTGCGCCAGACCCGGACGGAGTGCCGTTCGCGCGCGAATACGTCGACATCGGATGAGCGTCGCGGCCCCGGATCTACCAGGCTTCGAAGCGGTGCAGGCGGCGGCCACGCGCCTGGCGGGCGTCGCGCACCGCACGCCGGTGCTCACCAGCGCGAGCCTGAACGAGCGCCTGGGCGCGGAAGTGTTCTTCAAGTGCGAGAACCTCCAGCGCGTCGGGGCGTTCAAGTTCCGCGGCGCGTACAACGCCGTCTCCCAACTCGATGCGGGCGCGCGCGAGCGCGGGCTGCTGGCCTACAGCTCCGGGAACCACGCGCAGGCAGTCGCGCTGGCCGCGCGGCTGTTCGAATGCACGGCGACCGTGGTGATGCCGGAGGACGCGCCGCGGGTGAAGCGCGCCGCCACCGAGGGTTACGGCGCCCGCGTGGTCACCTATCGCCCCGGCGAGCAAAGCCGCGAGGAAGTCGCCCGGCGCCTGCTGGGCGAGGCCGACTACGCGCTGATCCCGCCGTTCGACCACCCGCACGTGCTGGCGGGCCAGGGCACGGCGGCGCTCGAACTGCTCGACGAGGTGCCGGAACTGGATGCGCTGTTCGTGCCGTGCGGCGGCGGGGGGCTGTTGAGCGGCTGCGCCCTGGCGGCGAGCGGCGCGCAGCCGCGGTGCGCCGTCATCGGTATCGAGCCCGAGGGCGCCGACGACGCCGTGCGTTCTTTCCACAGCGGGCATCTGCAACGTATCGAGCACGCGCGCACCATTGCCGACGGGGTGCGTACGCCGCAACTCGGCGAACTCACCTTCGCGCTGATCCGCCGCTACGCCCGCGACCTGCAACGGGTGCCCGAGGCGGCGATCGCACCGGCGGTGCGCTTCTTCCACGAGCGCATGAAACTGGTCGTGGAGCCGTCCGGCGCGCTGGGGCTGGCGGCGCTGCTCGCCAACGGCGTGGGCGGGCACCGGCGCATCGGGGTGCTGGTCAGCGGCGGAAACGTCGACCCCGAGACCCTGGCAGCCCTGCTGGCATAGCCGCGGCGAGATCGGTTTTTTCGACCCGCGCGGCGGCAGTCGGCCGTTTCGTGCGCTGGCGCGCTAGCGCGTTCCAGGAATTGGAGTAGTATCGGCGGCCTCATGCTGGGCTCGACCACCGAAAAAGACCCCGTCGTGTTCGACGCGCGCTTCCTGCCGCCGTTCCTGGTGCTGCTCGCGCTGGTGGTGATCGGCACCGCGGGAGTGGGGCTGGCGCGCCACGGCGACCAGTTGCTGCTGACCCTGCTGCGCGCCCAGTATGTGACCTTCCTCGCCGGGTTCATCGGCGTGTTGATGCTGTACGTGCTGCTGCTGAACAGCCTCAGCGCGGTAAAGGTCTACGACGAGGGGCTGAGCGCCGTGACGCTAACCCTCGACCGGCACTTCCGGCCCTGGGATCAGCTGTACGGCGCGCGGGTGAGGAACTTCCTCGGCCTGCGGGTGCTGGTGGTGGACGCCGAAGAGTTGACCCGACCGCTGATCGTGCCGCTCTACATCCACGGGCTGGACATCTTCGTCGCGCTGGTGTGCCAGAAGGTACCGCCCGATCACGAGCTCTCGCGCCTGCTGCAGCGCCTCTAGGCCGGTCGAGCCCGCCGGCGGCTGTCACCGGAAGCGGCGTCGGTCCGTCGTCGGGGTCAGCCGCAAAGGCGTTGCACGTCCTGGCGTGCCTGGCGCTCGGCGGCGGAGCGCTGCTCGTGTGAGAGCACGCGGCGTTGGCCCTGCTCGTCGAGGTCGTACAGGTAGGTCGCCTCGCTGAGGCTGCGCAGGCGATCGCGGGCGAAGGCGCACTGCGAACGGCGCTTGTCCCGCTCCTCGCGCTCCTTGGCACGGGCCTCGGCCCGTTTGCGGCGGTCCTGCTCCATGATCGAGCCCAGCCGCCGGCGGGTATTGCGCGGGGTACGAGCGGGCGCGGCGGCGGGCGCCTTGCGGATACGTACCTCCTCGGCGTCCTCGCTCGGGCGGTCGCCGAAGTGCACGTTGCCCTGCTCATCGGTCCACTTGTACACCTCCGCCCAGGACGGCGGCGCGCACAACGCCAGCAGCAGGCCCATCGCCGCGCTCCAACCTCTCATCTGCGCTCCCGAAAAGTCTCGCCGCTCTCCTGACCGGCGCTGTGGTGCGGGGCGCCATCCCTGACGACCCCCGGGGGTCCCTTCCGTTTGGCAAGAACCATACCCGAGCGGGCGGGCAAAAAAAAAGGCGCCCGCAGGGGCGCCTCAGAGCTGGCAGGAGGCAGGGGGGAAGTTCGGGGTGTTACAAGGCGGCGGCGCCGGTCTCGCCGGTGCGGATGCGCATCACGGTCTCGAGCGGCACGACGAAGATCTTGCCGTCGCCGATCTTGTCGGAACTCGCCGCGCGCGACAGGGTGTCCAGCACCTGCTCGAACATGTCGGAGGTGACCGCGACGTCGAGGCGCAGCTTGGGGAGGAAGTCCAGGGTGTACTCCGATCCGCGGTACAGCTCGGTGTGTCCCTGCTGGCGGCCGCAGCCCTTGACTTCGCAGACCGTGATCCCGGTGACGCCGATTTCGCACAAGGCGTTGCGCACTTCGTCCAGCTTGAACGGCTTGATGATCGCGGTGACGAGTTTCATGAGTCTTTACCCTCCCGGGATTGAAGCGCTGTAGCGCCTGTTGCACCGGCCGTGCCAAAGCTCTTTTCTCGCGTTTTCAACAAGTTAAATGAACAGACCGGGAAAGCGCGGCACCAGCATCGGGCATCCGCGGCGCGGCGCGCACCATTGCGGCGCACGCACTGACTTGGGCCCGCGCTTGGCGTACCATCCGCGCCAGGCGCCAACGATCCGGAACCACCATGCTCGATCCACGCTTCTTCGATGAGTTCACCGACCGCCTGATGGGCCTGCTGCCGCCGGGCGCGGCGGAGCTGCGCGAGGACTTCCAGAAAAACCTGCGCAATAGCGTGCAGGCGATGTTCAGCAACCTCGAGCTGGTGACCCGCGAGGAGTTCGACGTGCAGGCCGCCGTGCTGCGCCGTGCCCGCGAGCAGCTCGACGCCCTCGAGCAGCGCGTCGGCGAGCTCGAAGCGCGCCTGCAGGCGCCGCCGCCGGACTGAGCGCGGCCGTTTCCCCCCGGGGCGCCGGTGGCGGGCGGCGCCCGCACACTGTCAGTTCATGACACCGATGTGACGGATCTTGCCGGCCTGCGGCAGGCGGTAGAAACGGCGCAGGTCGTTGAACATGCGCAAGCCGCCGAAGTCGTGGCGGTAGTAGTCTTCCAGTTGCCGGCAATAGGCGTCGGCGAGGTCGTTGGCCTGGCGGTAGCGGGTGTGCTCGGCGCGGTCGAGGTCGGCCAGGTAGCGCGGGTTGGCGAACAGCGCGCGGCGCAACGCGCCCGGGTCCAACCGACGCTGGCGGCTCATCCACACCGCGCTGGTGATGTACTTGTCCACCTCCGCCTGCAGCTCCATCTCCAGCAGGCTCACCGGCGTCCCGTGGCCCGCTTTCCAGGCCAGGTAGAGGAAGTGGCTCACGCCTTCGAGCGCGGTCAGGAAATCGTGCAGGTTGAGGTGATCGAGCGAGGCGCGCGGGTCGTTCTCGCCGAGGCTGCGCACCACTTCGCGGTCCAGGTACAGCGCGAGGTCGAGGTCCTCGCCGTCCTGCACCACGATGAGCTTCTCGCGCGCGCTGCGCGGGTGCACCTGCGCGCCGACACGCGCGTTGGTGGTGAGGAAATCGTGCACATCGTGCTCGAGGTCGATCTCGTAGATGCGCTGCAGTTGCTGCTGCAGGTCGCGCAGTTGCATCGGCGTCAGTGCTTGACGTTGCTGAAATTGCCGGGGGTCAGGCCGAGGTTGCGTAGCTGGCCTTCGGCGCGGCGACTGCCGGTCTTCTGCCACAACTCGTAGAGGCGGAGGATGTCGCTGTGACACGCCGGGCGCGACTGCTCGGCGACCTCCATCAGCACGTCGACGAAACCGACGAACTTGGTCGAGAGTTCCTCGAACACTTCGCGCGGGCGCTCGCGCTCTTCGCTCGGCAGCGTGTCGGCGAGGTAACCGTAGGCGTTGCCGCCCATGGCGATGTAGTAGTCGATGTCGACCAGCCTGCGGTTCAGGCTGTCGGCGAACAACCCGGTGATGAACAGCGCCACGTCGCCCAGGCGTTGCAGCGTGCGGTTGCGTTCGCTCTGTGACTGCGACTGCAACGCCTCGAAGTAGAGCATCGCGAGCGGTCGCAGTTGCTTGCCGTCCGGCGTGGTTTCGAAGAGTTTCTCGCTGCGCGTAAAGCCGACCAGCACGTCGACGACGTAGTCGATGCTGCGTTGGCTCGCATCCATTCCCTGGTTTTCCGCCGCACTGGTGACGGTGGCGTGAAAGTAGTCGCGCACGTTGCCGGTCGCGATGATAGCCGACTGCATG
>JBFJWO010000105.1:0-11829 GCA_041623575.1 Gammaproteobacteria bacterium | reverse complement strand
CCGTTCCGCGCTGGCAAGTGAATATCGCACAAACTCGCAGGGCTCTAGTTCGCATCGCCCGCAGCACCCGGCGGGCACCATCTCGCCGGGTCAATCCACTTCTGACCGATTCATCGACGCGCGCGTACCCCGCGCAGGGAGTTATTGCATGACTGGCAGGGAAGCAGGCTCGATACACACCTCCTCGACGGTGCGCACGGCGGCCATACTGGCCCTGCTGATGCCCGTTGCCCTGCTGTCGGCCTGCGCCAGCCTCATCGGCAAACCGCCGCCGAGCATGGCTCATGTCCACGTCGGCCACGCCCTCACGGGCTGGCCATCGACCCCCGACAAGCGCGGCCTGCTGGACGTGGCCGAAGCGGAAGCGGCGCTCGCGCTGCAAACCGCGCTCGAAGCCGGGGAAGCGCGCGACCCGAGCGCCGCCAAGCAGGCGATGCGCGAGTTGCTGCACATCGTCGACCCCGGCACGCAGCCCGTGGCGACCATGCAGGCGTTGCCCGAGCGCGGCGGCTACGGCCTCGAGCGCGCGGTGACCGACACGATCTCTCACCTCGGTTACGCCTCCGAGTCCCCGGACTCCAGCGGCAACCTGGTGAGGGGAATGCTGCAGATCGCGCCACAGGCGCAGCAGATCGTCGAGCGCTTCGAACAGATCGTGCTGTTCGGTGAAGCCATCGAGGAATCGGACTCGCCCGAGGAGATCGCGGCGCTGACCAGCGAGGTCGTCGAGCTGACGCGGCGGTTGGTAGACGGCGATTCCGGTCGCGAGAAAGGTCACTACGGCCTGGCCCAGTTGCGCCGCGACGTCGAGGCAATACTGGCCCGAGAGACCCCGGCCTACGAGACCGTCGGTTCCTGGTACCTCTTCAACCTGGTGCAGATGCCGAACGGGCAGTGGGAGTTTGCCACCGACGATGTGCGTCCCGGCGCACGCCGGTACTGAGCGAGGAGCGCCGGACGTGAACCGAGAACGACCCCGCGCCCGCGGCCACGCAGGCCGCCTTCGCACGCTCGCGGCGCTGATCGCGGTGCTGCACGGAGCCCTGGCGGGTACGCACGCGCTCGCCGCCGATGCCCGGGAGACCTGCCTCAGCGGCCATGCGGAGGCGGCGGTTCGCGCCTGCCAGTCGGCCATCGCCTCCGGTGCCCACGAACTCGTCGTCTACCTCGCGCTGGGCGCGCATCTCAACGGCCTCGGCCGGTTCGAGGAGGCGGCCGAAAACTACCGCCGCGCCTTGCAACGCTACCCGCAGGACCGTCGCCTCGCGAGCAATCTGCAGATCGCCGAGAGCAACCTGCGCGAGCAATCGTGGGCGACGCGCCAGCGCGCGAGCGCCGCAACGGGCCGCAGCGATGCCCGATCGCAGGCCACCGACAAGATCAACCGTATCCGTTGCCTGAAAGCGACCGGCGCGACCGCCTTGCAGGCCTGCGACCTGGCGATCGCACGAGCACCCGGCGATGCGGCGTTGCACGTCGGGAGAGGGCGAGCGCTGCGCGCGCTGGCACGCGACGGGCAGGCCCTGTCCGCCTACCGCGAAGCGCTGCGGCTCGAGCCGTCGAACGGCGAGGCGCACGCGGCCGTCGCGCTGCTCGACGAGCCCGCGCGAGCACCGGTCGCGCCGACACCGGCCGCCGTGCAACAAACCCCCGTCGCCGTCGAGCGCCCGCCGACTCGACAAGTCACACGCCCGGCCGACCCGCCGCGGCGCACGCAGACCGAGCCGAAACCGGCACGCGCCGGACCCTCGCGCGCCCTGGTCGCCGAGATCCAGACCCTGCTCAACGAACTGGGCATGGACGCGGGCTCGGCCGACGGTATCCCCGGACCGGCCACGCGGCGGGCCGCGCGTACGTTCCAACGTTTCAACGGCGATCCGACCGCCGCCGCCCTGGATGAACCCTTCCTGGTGCAGCTACGCGACGCACGCAAGCGCCACCGCATCGCTGGCGCCGCGCTGCAGGCCGCGCAGGCGCAACGGTCACGCGGCGAACTCGAGCAGGCGCTGGCGAGCGTGAAGCGCAGCCTGGCCCTGGCACCGTGGCATGCGCCGCTGCAGGCGCTGCAAGCCTCGCTGACACACGAGATCGACGCGCGGCGAACCCGTATCGCGCGTGACAGCGAGCGCGTCGAGCAGGCAGCGGATCTGGCAGCGCAGGCCGCGGCGCAATACCGCGCGGGCAACCTGCGCGAGGCGCTCGATCTGGTCGCCCGCAGCCTGCGACTGGCACCCGGGCAGGCCGCCGCACTGGCACTGCGCGACGAGGTGCAGAGTCAGCAGCAGGCTTCGCAGCGCGCAAGTGCCGACAGCGAACAGCAGCGCCTGCAACAGCAACGACAACTCGCCGAGGCCTTGCGCAGGCTCGACGCGCAACGCGCCGCGCTGACACGGGCGCACCAGGAATACGATGCCCGGTACGCGGAACTCGCCCTGGGTGCGCAACGAACGCTGCAACGCTATTGGAGCAGCCGCTAGGCTCGCGACCACGATCAGGATCACTCATCGGATGACCACAGCTACCGCCAACTCCCGCACGCAACGCGACGTCCTGCCAGCCGGTTACGAACTGCTCTGGCACCGCATCGAGTCGGTCCTCGGCCAGGGATCGTTCGGCATCACCTACCTCGCCCGGGACACCAACCTCGGCCAGCACGTCGCGATCAAGGAGTACCTGCCGACCGAGTTCGCGGTGCGCGAGGAAGACAGCACGGTCCAGCCCCGCACCGGGCAGCAGGGCGACGTCTATCGCTGGGGCCTCGAGCGGTTCATGACCGAAGCGCGCACGCTCGCGCAGTTCAAGCATCACAACATCGTGCGCGTGCTGAGCGTCTTCGAGCACAACAACACCGCCTACATGGTGATGGAGTACGAGGACGGGCAGGATCTCGCCAAACTCTTCGCCCGCAGATCACGCATCGACGAAGAGGAAATGAAGCGCTGGGTGCTGCCGGTCGCCGACGGCCTGCGCCTCGTGCACGAGGCCGATTTCATTCATCGCGACATCAAGCCGGCCAATATCTTCGTGCGCGCCGACGGCTCGCCGGTGTTGCTCGACTTCGGCTCGGCGCGCCAGGCGCTCAGCGGGCGCACCCAGTCCATGACCAAGCTCGTGACGGTCGGCTACGCCCCGTTCGAGCAGTACAGCGACACCTTTGCCAGGCAGGGACCCTGGACGGACATCTACGCGCTCGCGGCGAGCCTGTACCGCGGCATCGCCGGCAAGGTGCCCGCCGACGCGCTGTCGCGCAGCGCCGAGTTGCTGCGCGGCAGGCCCGATCCGCTGGAGCCGATCGAAACGCTCGCACCGCAGGGCTATTCGCCGGCGTTCCTGAGGGCCATCGACCTCGGGCTACGGTTCCGGCCCCAGGAACGGCCGCAAAGCCTCGGCGAATGGACCGCCATGCTGATCGGGGGCACCGCCTTGTGGTCGCCACCCGAGCCAGCGGAGCACTTCAAGACCTTGAAGCTGCCGACGCCGGTCGCGAGCGGGCGCACCGTGCCCTTTGCCCGCAACGATCGAGGCGCGCCCGCCGCCACGACCGGTGCGCCCACGGCCGTTCCTGCCAGGACCGAGCCGTACGAGCGCCCTGCCGCGGCGGCGAACGACGCCCTCGACGGGGCCGGCGAGACCGTTCGCTACCAGGCGCCCGCGACCGGGACCGAGCGCTTCGCGCACCCCCGCGCACCCGCCCCTACCGAGCCCTACCCGCAGCCACGGTCGGTTGCGCCAACGCAGCCGGCGACCGACACGATTGTCGACACCGCGCGACCCACCGAACCGCCCACGGCGCGCGAGGCGCAGCCCGTGCATCCGAGGGCAAGCACGAAAAGGCCCGCGCTGACCGGGGCACTGGTGACGGCACTCGTCGCTGCGCTCGCCGTTACGGGCTACCTTTGGTTGTCCGCCGGCGAGCCACCCATCGAAGCACTGCCGCGCCCGGAGCAGCCGTTGAGCGTGAGGCACCCGGCGGAACTGGTCGACGCGCTCGCCGCCGCGCTCGACGAGTCGCTCACCGTGTACCGCGACGTCGCGCGGCTGTCCCCGGATGATCCGCAGGCGACTGCCGGGCTCGCCGCGCTGGCCGACGACTATCGGGACCTGGCTCACACGAGCTGGCGGCAGGGCAACCCGACGCGGGCCCTGGCCCTGGCCGAACAGGGACTGGCGGCGGCGCCGAGCCACCCTGCTCTGCGGCAACTGCAGGCGCAGCTGCAGGCCGCGCAATCCGGCGAAGCGCCGGGACCGCAGGCCCGCGCGCGGGTCGACGCGTTGCTGAGCGCGGCGCAGGCGCACGCGCGTGCCGCCCGTTTCATCGCCCCGCGCGGCGAGAACGCGGTCGAGGCCTACCAGGCGGTCCTCACGCTGGACCCCGACAACGCCGACGCCCGCCGCCACCTCGACGAGATGGCGGGCGTTTTCGAACGCGCCGCCCGCGAGAGTCTGCGCCAGCGCCAGTTCACGGCCGCGGTGGCCGCCATCGAGCGGGGCCTGCTGATCGACCCGGGCCATGCGCAGCTCGTGCAGCTTCGCCGGCACCTGGCGGGAAGTCCGCCGCCGCCGACGCGCTGAGGCGACGTCGGGCGGCCCGAACCGGCGCAGGCCGCCTCAACGCGGCGCGGGCGGGACCAGCACCAGCTTGCCGGGATATTTCTTGGCGGTGAAGTCCTCCTGCGCCCGGGCGATGTCGGCCAAGGGGTAGGTCCTGGAGACCACCGGGCGAACCCTGCCCTGCCCGATCAGGGTGACCAGGTTTTCGAACACCGCCGGCTCCTGCCAGGTGCAGCCGTACAACGTCAGGTCCTTGAGATAGAGCGTGCGGGTGTCGAGTTCGACCAGCGGTCCGGCGATCGCGCCGGCGGTGGCGTAGCGACCGCCGCGGCGCAGCACGTCGAGGAGTCTCGACCAGCGCGCTCCGGCGACCAGGTCGATTACCACGCTTACCGACTCCCGGCCCAGCGCGTCGAGCGGATCTTCGTCGCGGTCGATCACGCGCGCCGCCCCCAGCTCGCGCACCCACGCGGCTTTGGCACCGCCGGCCACGGCGATGACCTCGGCCCCGCGGCAGCGTGCCAGCTGCACGGCGGCGGAGCCGACGCCACCGCTGGCCCCGGTCACGAGCACGCGATCGCCCTCGGCCACGCGGCTGCGATGCAGCAACCCCTCCGCCGTCGACCAGGCACACGGCACCGAGCCGAGTTCGACGTCCGACCAGTCGCCGTCGACGGCGAAGGCGTCGCTCGCGGGGACGCGCGTGTACTCGGCGAACGCGCCGTCGCGCTCGGAGCCGAGCCAGCACGATTCGAACGGGCGCGTCGCGGAGTAGCCGAGCAGGCAACTGCGCACCAGCACCCGCTCCCCGGTCCGCGCCGGATCGACCTTGGCGCCGACGGCGACGATGTGGCCGCAGCAATCCGCGCCCTGGATCCGCGGGAACCTCAACGGCGCACCGGTCCAGCTGCCGTCGGCGTCGCTCGCCTCGCTGAACCCGCCGGCGCCGGCGGCGCCGGTCGCGCCGGTGACCTGCCTGGAGTACCAGCCGATGCGGGTGTTGATGTCGGTGTTGTTGACCCCGGCGGCGGCGACCCGGATCAGCACTTCGCCCTCCCCGGGCCGCGGCACCGGCACATCGGTCCGGTAGTCGAGCTTGTCCACGCCGCCATGGCCGGTGAGCAGCACCGCGGTCATGGTCGTCGGGATCGAATCGGGCATGGGCATGACTGCGTCAGCGTGCGGCACGAACATCTCGCCGATGGTAACCCAGGTCGCCGCGACCCCTGCCGCAACCGGACGGCGGGTAACTGGTCACACCCCGCGGCACCCTGAAAGTCACCGCAGCGCGACGCGCGCTTCCCTACTATCGAGCGCGTGCCGAAAGGCGCCACTGAACCCGGGAGAAAACCCATGAGCAACCGCAAGACGCCCGACAACACCTCCCCGAGCGAGGTCTCTGCCACGAACCTGCGGCTCGACGACGCGCAACTCGACGCCATCGCCGGTGCCGGCTGGCTGAGCAGGCTGAAGCAGGCGCAGAACCTCGCCAGTTCGACGTCGAAGAAGTTCAGCGACACCGCTTCGGCGATCATCTCCAACATCTGAGACCCGCCCCGGGGCCGCCGCCCGTCGACGGAGCGGCGGCCCGCCTCTGCCCGACCCGACCGCCGGCGCCCGGTGAGACCGGCCCGCGACGCCGTCCCCACGCAACGGGGCTAGAATCACCGTCTCGCCGCAACGCCGGGGACTAGCCGTGGTCCGATCCCATCGGTTCGAGCGCCCGCAACGCCGCTACGCGTTGCTGCGGGCAGCGGACGGAAACTACCTGGGCACGCTCGACGGCCGGTCGTTCGACCGCCTCGGGCACGCCGACGACAAGAGCATCTGGGAGCGGGTCGACGGCGGCTTTCGCCATGTGCTGACGGGGTTCGACCTCGGCGTCGAATCGGCAGCGACCGGCGTCGTGCGGGTCGCGGGCACGGGCGGCGCCGGTGCCGGCGACACCTTTACCGTCGAGCGCGGCCCGGCCACGCTCCCGTCGCAGTGCCTGAGCGACTTCCGTGCAAACGGGTGGGTGTGCCTCACGGCGATCCTGGACGCGGGGACGGTCGAAGCGCTCGAGCGGGTGGCGTGCACGGGCCGTTGGTCGGAGCACACTTTCGACGAGCACACGCCCCCGCTGCTGCAGGACCCGGCGGTCGCCAGGGTCGCCGCGGAACCCGTCTCGCTGTGGCTCGCGCGCCAGTACCTGCAGACGGATGCCGTTCGCTTCGCGCACGCGCCCAGCATCAAGGTCCTGGCGCGGGACGACGGTCGCCGTGACGTGCAGGGCTGGCACTCGGACTTTCCCTACCTGTGGGGCAGCCCGGCGTGGCTCGGCGGCGACCGGGTCCCGGCCGGCCACGCGGGCGGCCCCGTGCTGGGCGTGCAACGCAACGTGTGCATCTCCCCGTTCACCGAGATCGGCGGCGCGACCTGCTTCAGGCTCGGTTCCCACGCGCTGGGCGTCGGCCCGCCACGCGACTGGGGGATCGACGCGGACTACGCGCAGCCCGGCTACCGGGCGGCGCACGGCCTGCCCTACTCGGGTCCGCAGGCCGAAGTGATCGAGGCGCCCGCCGGCAGCATCATCCTGTACGACGCGCGCACCTGGCACCGGGCCGGCGTCAACCGCACGGAGCCCAGGCGCGCCGCGATGCTGCAGGCCATCACGCCCATGTTCATCCTGCCGTTCAAGGACACGAGCGGCCCCTACCGCGCGTTCGTCGACAGCCCCCTGGCCGTGCAACTCACCGCCCGCGAGCGCCGGGAGATCGACGAGTTGCTGGTGCACCGGATCGTCGGGCCGCTCGGCGACCACCCGATCGCCACCCTCGAAGCGCTGCGAGGAAAAACGTGAACGCCCGCGCCGCGGACGACGCCTTGCTCGGCGCGGTGCTCGATTTCGTCGGCCCGCACCCGCACCGGGCCGTGAAACGGTTTCGCCACGCGATCCTGAACTGGGGCAGCGACTGGCAGGCGGTCGAGGCGACCCACCTGCCGGCCGCGGAGTTCCTCGCAACGGCGCTGCCGGGCACGACCGACGACACCTGCGTGGTGACGGCCGCGTTCGCGCGGGACCGACACCGACTGCACTGGGAGCAGAGTTACCGCTGCGGTGACGGACTGGTGGGCGAGGACATGCTGGCGGGCTACGGCTTCGCCGAGGTCGTCGGGCGCCGCGGCCCGTTCGTGAGCGAGCGCGTGCGCTGCGGTATCGGCGTGTGGGGGCCCGGGATCGTCTACCCCGCGCATCATCACGAGGCGGAGGAAATCTACGTCGTGCTCGCCGGTTCGGCGCGGTTTCGCGTGGGCAGCCAGGCCGAGGCCACGTGCACGGCGGGCGACGTCGTGCACGTGACCTCCCGCGTGCGTCACGGTTTTCGCACCGCTCACGAGGCGCTGGTGGTCTTCTATGCCTGGCAGTCGGGCGACCTGCGCGAGCGGTCATCGTTCGATTGAACCTCGTCGCGCGTGCGGCGAGGACCGCGGCGCCGGGTCACGTCGTCCGCGGGACCCGCTAGAATTGCCGCGCCACACACGCAACCCACGACGAAGGGGTACCGCCCGCATGAGCGACCAATCCGCCAGCCGCCACCAGGTGCTGGTCGTCGGCGGCGGCGCCGGCGGCCTCGAACTCGCGACCCGCCTCGGGCGTCGACTGTCGAGGCGCGAAGCACTGGACGTAACGCTGGTCGACGACAAGCTCACGCACCTGTGGAAACCCCTGCTGCACGAGGTCGCCGCGGGGACGCTCGATTCGTTCGCCGACGACATCGACTACCTGAGCCAGGGCCGCTACGGGCGTTTTCGTTTTCGCCTCGGGCGCATGGACGGCCTCGACCGCCAGGCACGCGAGATCACCATCGCGCCCTCGCTCGATGCGCAGGGCCGCGAGTACATTGCGCGCCGTACGCTGCGCTACGACACGCTCGTGCTCGCTGTCGGCAGCGAAACCAACGACTTCGGCACTCCCGGCGTGGCCGAGCATTGCGCGTTCCTCGACAACCGCGCCGAGGCCGATGCTTTCCACCAGCGCTTCGTGCGCGCGTGCCTCGAAGCCCACGCCCAGGACCAGCCGCTGCGCCCCGGGCAGTTGCACGTGGCGATCGTCGGCGCGGGCGCCACGGGCATCGAGCTGGCCGCTGAATTGCACCACGCGACGCGCCGCCTGGTGGCCTACGGCCTGGACCGTATCCACCCTGACCGCGACGTGCACATCACGATCCTCGAAGCCGCACCGCAGATCCTCCCCGCCCTGCCCGAACGTCTCGCCGAAACCACCCTGGAGGCGCTCGCCGAACTGGGGATCGAAGTGCGCACCGGCGTGCGCATCGTGCGTGCCACCGCCGAGGGGTTCGAGACCGAAACGGGGGAGCAGCTTGCCGCCGAGATCAAGGTCTGGGCGGCGGGCGTCAAGGCACCGGATTTTCTACGCCACCTCGACGGGCTCGAAACCCGCAGGCGCAACCAGTTGCTGGTGACACCGACGCTCGCGACCACCCGCGACCCCGATGTCTTCGCCATCGGCGACTGCGCCGCCTGCCCGTCGGGCGACGGTTTCGTGCCGCCCCGCGCGCAGGCCGCCCACCAGCAGGCAAATCACATGTACAAGGTCGTGCGAAGGCGCCTGCGCGGCGCCGCTCCCCCCGCGTATCGCTACGTCGACTACGGTTCGCTGATCAACATGAGCCGCTACAGCACGGTCGGCAGCCTGATGGGCAATCTGCTCGGGCGGGTGGGGGTGAAGATGACGGTCGAGGGGGTGCTGGCGCGACTCGTCTACCGCTCGCTCTACACGATGCACCAGGTCGCGCTCTTCGGTTACCTGCGCGTGGCGATGGTCGGCCTCGCGGACCTGCTGACGCGCGGTTCGCGCCGCCGGTTGAAGCTACACTGAGCACCAAGACGAGGCAACGCGCCAGGCGCGTTGCCCCATGAACCCTCATCGGAGCGGCCGCCGCCGGGGCGGCCACCACGCGTCAGGGCTTGACCTTACCGGCGTCGGTCGCCGCGTAGCGGAAGGCGATCTTGTTGTAGTAGAACGCCACCTCTTCGGTCGGCCGGTCGTCGGCGTCGCCGCTGATGGACCAGGACTTGACGAACGCGCGCTCGAGTTGGTGCCCGCCGCTGGCCTTCTCGAGGGCCGCGTCGCTGAGGGCGGTTGCGGGTCGCGTGTGCTCGGTCTTGCTGCTCATGACGATCTCCTTGGCAATCGGGTTGAGAACTGGCGTGCAGTGTAGGGGCGGGCCGGGTCGGGCGTCGTAACGGGCATCGCCTCGAAAGTGTGTCCGATTCACCTCGTCCGGGCGGACCGGGCCGGTGCTAAGATCGTCCGTTCCCGGGGCGGGGCAGGCCTGCGCCGACCCCGCTCGACCCACCCGGAGGACCCTGCATGGCCCGGATCGCCATCGGCGGCTGGCACCACGAAACCAACACCTTCGCCCCGATCAAGGCCGACTACGCCGCCTTCGAGCAGGCCGACGCCTGGCCCGCGCTGACCCGCGGCCAGGCGCTGATCGAAAAGCTCGCGCCGGTGCACCTGCCGATCGCCGGCGCCATAGAGCGTCTGCGCGACCACGAGCTCGTCGCGTTGAGCTGGTGCTCGGCCACGCCCTCGGCGCAGGTCACCGAGGCCGCCTTCGAGCGCATCGCGGCCATGCTGCTCGAAGACCTGCAGGCCGCCCTGCCGCTGGACGGCGTCTACCTCGACCTGCACGGCGCGATGGTCGCCGAGCACGTGGAAGACGGCGAGGGGGAACTGCTCGCGCGCGTGCGCGAAGTGCTCGGCCCCGATCTGCCGCTCTCGATCAGCCTCGACCTGCACGCCAACCTGACGCCGGCGATGGTCCGCCACGCGAGCGCCATCGACATCTACCGCACCTACCCGCACGTCGACATGGCCGACACCGGCGCGCGCGCGGCCGGCCACCTGCTCGCGCTGCTGGAGAGCGGCCGCCCGTGGGCGGGGGCGTTGCGCCAGGCGGACTTCCTGATTCCCCTCAACTGGGGCTGCACCCTGATCGAACCCGCCCGCTCGCTCTATGCGCGCGTGGCCGAGGGCGGCGGCCCCGGCGTGCATGCGCTGGCGTTCGCCTGCGGTTTTCCACTTGCCGACATCGCTGACGCCGGCCCCGCCGTCGTCGCCTATGCCGATCGCGAGGCCGATGCCGCCGCCGCCGCGCACGCCCTGGTGGAGGCCGTCAATGCGCGCGAGGCGGATTTCGCCGGGCGCCTGTATGCGCCCGACGAAGCGGTGCGCGAAGCCGTCCGGCTGACGCGTGGCGCCACCGGCCCGGTGATCATTGCCGACACTTGCGACAACCCCGGCGGCGGCGGGCCGGGCGACACCACCGGGATGTTGCAGGCGCTGCTCGAAGCCGGCGTCAGCGACGCGGTGCTCGGGTTGCTGAGCGACCCGGCGGCGGCCGCCGCCGCCCACCGAGTCGGCGCGGGCCGCACGCTGGACCTGGACCTCGGCGAGCATTCGGGCCTGGTGGGACACACGCCGCTGCGCGTTCGCGCCCGGGTACTCGCCACCGGCGAGGGCCGGTTCACCGCTACCGGGCCGATGTACCGCGGATCGCCCATCGACCTCGGGCCAATGGCGCTGCTGCAGGTCGAGGGCGTACGCGTGGCGGTGGCCTCCAAGCCGATGCAGGCGGCCGATCAGTCGGTGTTGCGTCACCTCGGCGTCGAACCGTCACGCGAGCGCATCCTGGTGCTCAAGAGCTCGGTGCATTTTCGCGCCGACTTCGGCCCGCTCGCCGCCCACGTGCTGGTGGCGGTCGCGCCCGGCCCGGTGCACGCAGACCCCGGTACGCTGGATTACCGGCGCCTGCGTGCGGGTGTCAGGCGGCGGCCGCGACCGGCGCCCTGACACCGTTCAGGCGTCGAACTCCTCCAGGGTCGCGACAGCTGCCCGGTCGTAACCGCGGCTGCCGCGCACCAGCTGGCGTGTGTACGGGTGAGCGGGCGTTTCCGAGCGCAGCCTGGCCACGTCGAGCGTCTCCACCACCGCACCGTGCTGCATCACCGCCAGCGCGTCGCACATGTGGCTGACGACGGCGAGGTCGTGGCTCACCAGCACGTAGGTCAGGTCGCGCTCGCGCCGCAGGCGCTGCAGGAGGTTGAGCACCTCGGCCTGCACCGAGACGTCCAGCGCCGAGGTCGGCTCGTCGAGCAGCACCACCTGGGGCTCGATGATCAGCGCGCGCGCGATGGCGACGCGCTGGCGCTGCCCGCCGGAGATCTGGTGCGGGTAGCGAAAGCGGAACGAGCTGCCGAGGCCCACCT
>JBFJWO010000104.1:0-11914 GCA_041623575.1 Gammaproteobacteria bacterium | reverse complement strand
GCCGATCGTGCGTGGCGCCCTCGCCTTCGAGAGTCTCAGGCAGGAGATCGACCGGCTGCTGGGGACGCTCTGAGCCGCCCGACGCGCCCGGTTCAGGGCGCGGCGAAGACGTCGCGGGCGCGCAACAGGCGCGGATGCCCGCCGGCGGTGAGGTCGATCCGACACCAGCCCCCGTGCGCCGCCGCCACGGGGTCGCCGTCGAGGCTCAGCGCCGCGGCGGCGATCTCGAACCGCCCGCCGCCACCGGCGGCGATCTCGATCTCGAGGTCCCGGGTCACCCGACGCAGGCGCAGGGCCTGCCGCCCCGGATGGCAGCTCAGCACGGTCGTGCCGCCGAGTGCCAGGCTCAGGCCGTCCGCCGTGCACACCACCTCGGCCTCGCCGAGCGCCGAACGCAGCGGCCCGAGCCGCAGCGCTTCGCCGGGATGGCGCAACACGGTGTCGCCGGACCACGGGTCGACCTGGACGATCTCGGCGACCGCCAGCCACGGCAGCAGCGCGCCCCAGCCGTAAAAGGTGTCGGTGTCCGGCTGGTCGGTCACCGCGCCCGTCGCGGCGTTGTAGTTCTCGGCGCACTGGCGCTCGCGCGACCAGGCGGCGTCGAACATCCGCTGCCCGGCGGCCGCGAGCCGCGCGGCATGCCCGTTCGCGCCGCAACGCCGCAGGCCGTGATAAACGAGGAAGTTGAGCGGCGGCCACGCACGCCCCCGCCAGTAGACGTTGTCGTCGCAGGCCGGGTCGTCGCGGCTCACCGACGGCAGCCCGAACGGACCGCCGAACCGTGTCTCGTCGTCCAGCAGCGCCAGCAGCGCAGCGCGTTGCGCGTCGTTCGCGGCCCCGGCCAGCAGCGGGTAGAAGCTGGTCGGGGCGAGGCTGCGCACGAAGCGCCCCGACCACAGCCGGTTGGCGAACACCGCGCGCTGCGGGTCCCACAGGTCGTCGCGGATACGCGCCCGCAACGCCTCGGTGCCTTGCTCCAGGCGCTGCGCCTCGACCGGGCGATCGAGCACGCGCGCCATGCGCGCCAGCATTTCGCCGTCGAGCGCGACCAGGCTGTTGAGGCCCACGTCTTCGCAGTCGAGGGTGCCGGCATCGCTCACCAGGCGCGCCTCGTCGTGGGTCGGCGAGTTGTCCATGCTCGACTCGTTGCGCGCGGCCAGCGCGGTGCCGCGATAGAGCCCTTCGCCGACCCGCGAGGTGCCGAACTCGAGCAGGCCGTTGCCGTTGCCGTCCCGCTCGCGCCACCACCATTCGTGGTTGGCCAGCAGCGGCGCGTAGCAACGCTCGAGCAGCGACCGCTCGCCCCACTGCAGGTACAACAGCCACACCACGAACGCGCCGACGGGAGGCTGCGAGCGATCGACCCAGGCGTCGCGCCCGGTGACCAGGCACGGCAGGTTGCCGGCCTCGGTGGCGTGCGCCAGCACCGCGTCGAGGTTGGCAAGGGCGGCGTCGAGGTCGAGCGCGCCGGCCAGCAGCGCGTGGTAGAACACGTCGTCCAGCCACACGCCGAAGCCGCCGAACTTGCGCGCCGACCAGTTGCGGCTGAGCGCGGTGTAGGGACGGTCGTTCACCGCGTCGTGCACCGTGTTCCAGCCGATCACGTCGCGCACGGCGTCCAGCGCCCCGGCGCTCGCCCCGGTGTGCAACGACGGCAACGGCGACAGCGTCGCCGCCAGCGCCTCGCGCACCGCCCGTTCGGCGCCTGCCTCGTCGGCGGCGAGCGCGACCGCCAGCCGCGAGGCCGGCGTTTCCTCCAGGTTGAAGCGCAACGCCGGCACCCGCCCCTCGGTCCCGCGCGAGGCGAGGTACCAGTAGCCTTCGCGCTCGAACTCCTCGCCGAGCGCAGCGAGCGTGTCGTGAAAGGTCGCGAGCAGCGGCGGGCGTTCGCCCAGCACCGCGACCCACGTGTCGCCGAGGCACGCGGTGAGCAGGCCACGCCCCGGGTCGTAACGCCACACACGCCGATCCTCCGCCGCGCCGAACGTCCACAGCAGCCAGAACCGCAATCCCCACTCGCCATGTTCGCGCACCTGCCAGTCGACGGTCAGCGCCGTCGGCGAGGGCCGGGCGCAGGCGAGCGCCACGCGGGTACCGGCCAGTTCCAGGTCGAGCGCGACGCGCGCGCCGTCGATGCTGCGCGGCCCCAGCCGCAGGCCGCCGTCGGCGGCGGCGAAGGCGGTGAATCGCTGCGCGCGATCGGAGTAGGCACAGGGCTGCACCCGCAGCCCGCTCGGCAGGTCGAGGAAGGCGGCCGGGTAGTCGCTGTGCCAGGTGTTGAACCGCCACCGCGGCGCGGGAACGAAACCGCTCACCGGCCGTGCGCGTCCCAGGCGCGGAGCACGTCCTCGACGCGAGCGAGGACGAGTTGCTGCTCGAAGCGCGGGTACAGCCATTCCAGCACGGCGGCATGCGAGCCCTGCACCGACCCGGCGACGGCGTCGCTCGCCAGCACCACCGCGAGGCCCCGGTCGATGGCGTCGAGCGCGGTGGCAAGCACGCAGACGTCGGTCTCGACCCCGCTCAGCACCAGCGCGCCCACGCCCGCTTCGCCGACCAGCTTCGGGAAACCGCCCGAGCCGAACGCCGAGTGCGTGCTCTTGTCGCACACGCGCGCCGGCGGCGCGTAGCGGTCCAACGGCGCCACGAGGTCCAGCATGCCGGGCGCGAGGTGCTCACCGGTCAGCGCCGACCAGTGCCGGTAGTAGGCACGCCACGCACCGTGCGCCTGCTCGGCGCTGTGTGGCGTCACGAAGCGCGTGAACACGGTTTCGGCGGGCGCGTGCGCGCACAGGCGCTCGACCGCCGGCAGGATTCGTTGCAGCCCCGGCGTGTGCCACTCGGTCGGCTCGGCGAACAGGCGCTGCATGTCGATGCAGGCATGCAGCGCCCGCTGCCGTAACGCCGCTTCCAGGGAAAGCTTCATCCGGCCTCGCCCGGCGCCAGCGGCACGGTGTCCGCGGCCGACCACGACAGGCTGACCGCCGCGCCGTGCTCGAGGCGCACCTCACCGCGGTTCTGAGCGAATACCGTGACCTGGCGCGCCCCGCACTGCACGTAGTACGCCGTGCTGCTCCCCGAGTAGACCGCCTGCACCAGGGTGCCGCTCAGCACGTTCTCGCCGCCGGGCGCGCCCTCGCCCAGCAGCAGCTTCTCCGGGCGCACCGCGAGCGTCACCGCCTGACCGGGTCCGGGCAAGGTGCCCGCGCTGAACAGGCGGGTACCGTCGTCGAGGTCCACCGCGCCCGACTCCCCGTCGCCGTCCGGCGCCACGCGGCCGGCGAAGAAGTTGGCGGCACCGAGGAACTGCGCGGCGAACACGCTGCGCGGGCGCTCGTAGACCTCCGCCGGCGCGCCGCACTGCACCACCCGCCCCTCGTGCAGCAGGGCGATCCGGTCCGACAGGGTCAGCGCCTCCTCCTGGTCGTGGGTCACGAACACCGTGGTGATCCCGACCTCGCGCTGGATCTGGCGCAACTCGACCTGCATCTGCAGCCGCAGGCGTTTGTCCAGCGCGCTGAGCGGTTCGTCGAGCAGCAACACCCGCGGGCGCGTGACGAGCGCGCGGGCCAGCGCGACGCGTTGCTGCTGGCCGCCGGACAGCTGCGCCGGCCGGCGCTCGACCAGGCTCTCCAGCTCGACCAGCCGCAGCATCTCCTGGACCCGCGCGCGGACCTGCGCCCGCGCCGTGCCGCGGACCGCCAGGCCGAAGGCGACGTTGTCGAAAACGCTGAGATGCGGGAACAGCGCGTAGTGCTGGAACACCATGCCGATACCGCGCCGGTGCACGGGCACCCGCGTGAGGTCCTCGGCGTCGATCCGGATACTGCCTGCCTCGGGCGCCACGAAGCCGGCGATGGCACGCAGCAGGGTGGTCTTGCCGCTGCCGCTGGGCCCGAGCAGGCCGAAGAACTCGCCCTCGGCGATGGTCAGGCTGACGTCGTCGAGCACGCGTTGCGCCGCGTAGCGCTTCACCACGCCGGCGATCTCGACCACGCTCACCCGGCGTCTCCCCGCCCGACACCGCCGAACCGGTAGAGCCGCGCAAACAGCACCAGCACCCCCATCGAGACCACGATGATGATCGAGGACACGGCGTTGATCTCCGGCGTGAAGCCCTTGCGGATGGCCGAGTAGATCTCCACCGGCAGGGTCGACACGCCGGGCGGCGCGAGGAAATAGGAAATCACGAACTGGTCGAACGACACCGCGAAAGCGAACAAGGCCGCCGCCACCACCCCCGGCGCGATCACCGGCAGCGTCACGCGCAGCAATGTCTGCAGCGGTGTTGCGCCGAGCGTGGCCGCGGCCTCCTCCAGTTCGGGCCCGTAGCTGCCGAGGCGCGCGCCGACCACGACGATGACGTAGGGTAACGACAGCGCGACGTGCCCCAGCAGCATGGCGTGCAGCCCGCGGCCGATCCCGGTCCAGAAGAACATCACCAGCATGGCGGTGCCGATGATCAGCCAGGGGATGGTGATGGGCGGGAACAGCAGCACTCGCAGCAACGCCCTGCCGCGGAACGTGTAGCGGGCGAAGGCGAGCGCCGCAAGGGTGCCGAGCGCGGTCGCGATCACGGTGTTGGCGAGCGCCAGCCCGAGGCTGTTGAGCGTCGCCTGCAACAGCCGCTCGTTGCCGGCCAGGCGCTCGAACCACACGGTGCTGAAGCGCAGCGGCAGCTCGTAGAGCACCGACTCGTTGAACGCCATCGCCACCATCACCGCGATCGGCAAGTACAGGAACACCAGGATCGCGCCGAGGTAGGCGCCGACGACCCAGCCGGTCGCGCCCGCCCCGCGCATCCTAGCCGCGCCCCAGGTGGCGGCGCAGCAGCGGCCACGCGAGCGCCAGGATCGCCAGCACGATGGCCAGCAGGATGTAGGAGAGCGCGGCCCCGCGGGGCCAGTTGAAGACCACCGTGAACTGGTCCTCGATCACCGTGCCGAGCAGGGTCCCGGCCCGCCCGCCGAGGATCCGGGGCTCCATGAACGAGCCGATCACGGGCACGAACACCAGCACCACGCCGGCGGCGAGGCCCGGCACGCTGAGCGGCAGCACGACCCGCCGAAAGGTCGTCCACCAGGAGGCGCCGAGCGTGCGGGCCGCCTCGATGACCGCCTCGTCGATGGCCTGCAGCGAGACGTAGCAGGTGAGGATCATGTAGGGCAGAAACGAGTGCACCAGCCCGATCACGATCGCCTCGTAGGTGAACAGGAGATCGAGCGGCGGCAGCGCGGGAAACACGCTGCGCAACGCGCTGTCCAGCAACCCGCCTTCGCGCAGTACCATGGTCCACGAGAACACGCGCACCAGCGCGTTGCTCCAGAACGGCAGCACCACCAGCAGGAACAGCGCCTCGCGCCAGCGCCCGCGCACGTGACGGGCCAGGGCATAGGCCGCCGGGTAGCCGAGCACGATGCACCAGAACGTCACGTCCGCGCCGAGGCGCAGCGAGCGCAGCGTCAACCGGGCGTAGAAGCTGCGCTCGAGAAACGCCGCGTAGTGCGCCAGCGTCGGCGTCGCCTCGCGCCCGCCGAACGGCGCCACCGTGAGGAAACTGAAATAGAGCATGGCCGACAGCGGCAGGAACACCGTCACCGTCAGCCACAAATAGGCCGGCGCCGTCAGTCCGGCGACGGCCCAGCGTTGGCGGCGCTCGAGGCTCGCGGGCGGCACGCGTTGCGGCGGGTTGCTCGGCGTCGCGCCCGCGCCGCCGGCGCTACTGCGCCAGTTCGGTCTTGACCTCCTCCCAGACTTCGAGGAAGCGCTCGCGCGTGGCGTCGCTCAGCGGCGCCATGAAATGCAGCCGCGCGACGTTCTCCGGGTCGCCGAGCACCGTGCGGTTGAACGCATCCGCCGGCAATCGGGCGTTGGCCCTGGCGTTGGCCGAGGCCGGGGCGCCGACGTCGGTGTCCCATTTGACGTAGAACTCGGGGTCGACCATGTAGTCGATGAAGGCGTGCGCGGCGTCGGCGTTCGGCGCACCGGCGGCCACGGACAGGCCGTCGAACCAGCCGATCGCGCCCTCGCGCGGGATCACGAACTCGACCGGCAGCCCGAACGCGGTCTTGCTGCGCGAGGCCGACCCGCTCCAGTAGGTGGCGATGTCGAACTGCCCGCCGGCCATGTGCTTGTTCCACTCGTCCTCCGAAGACCAGAAGGTGCGGATCTGCGGCTTGAGCGCCAGCAGCTTGGCCTGCACCGCGTCGAGGTCGGAGGGATTGTTGGGATCCTGCCCGAGCGCGATCGCGGCAAACGACACCGCCTCCACCGGGTCGTCGCGCCAGCCGACGCGCCCGGCGAAGCGCGGGTCCCACAGCGCCTCGATGGAGTCGGGCCGCGGGCTGATCTTGCCGGTGTGGTAGGCGAACGAGGTCACGCCCCACACCCAGGCCACGCCATGGAGCTTGCCGCCGCAGTTGAGCATCGCGGAGTCGCGCATGTTGGGCGAGAGGTCGGCGAAGTTGGTGATCTTCGCGCGCTCGATCGGCTGGATCAGCCCTTCGTCGGCGGCGGTGCAGGTAAAGGCGCTGTTGATCAGCACCACGTCGTAGGCGCCCGGGCTGGTGCGCAGCTTGGTGAGCATCTCCTGCTCGGAATTGAAATGGTCGTGCACCACCTCGACACCGGTGCGCTCGGCGAAACGCTTCACCGCCCAGGGCTCATCGGTGCCGTAGCCCTGCCAGTTGAGGACGCGAAGCTCGGCGGCGCCCGCCGCGGCGCTCAGCGCGAACGCGACGCCCGCAAGCAGCGCCGTGAGTGGTGTGCGGAAAGCGAAGCTCGAAGCGGTCGGTTGCATGAGCGGTTCCTCGGGTGGAGCGGCGCCGTGCGCCTCGTTGTGGCGAAAAGCACTCTGCCAGCCGCGCGCGGGTGCGTCAAACGCGCGCCCCCGCGGCTGCGGCGCTCAGTCGGGGTCGGCGCTGAGCTCCTTGTAGAGCCAGGCCTTGGCAAAACGCAGCTCGCGATCGACGGTGGCCTCGGAGATCTCCAGCGCCCGCGCGGTCTCGGCGTAGGTCAGGCCGCCGAAGAAGTGCAACTCCACCGCCTGCGCCTTGCGCTCGTCGAACTCCGCCAGGCGCGTCAACGCCTCGTCCAGCGCGAGCACGTCGAGCGACGGCTGCTCGGCCTGCAGCGAGTGGTCGTGCAGGGTGACGCGATCGGCGCCGCCGCCGCGCTTGTCGCGACGCTTGCCGCGTGCATGGTCGACCAGGATGCGGCGCATCAGGCGGGCGGCGATGCGGTAGAAGTGCGCCCGGTCCTGCCAGTCGATGTCCATGCCGATCAGCTTCTCGTAGGCCTCGTGCACGAGCGCGGTGGTCTGCAGGGTGTGCCCGGCGCCCTCGCCCTGCATTTGCCGGCGGGCCAGGCGGCGCAGCGTCTCGTAGACCAGTGGCGTCAGCTGATCGAGCGCGGACTCGTTGCCGGCGCGCCAGTCCTGCAGGTAACGGGTTACGGATTCACTGCTGCTCATGGTGTTGCTCCCGCCGGGCGCCCCTCGCCCGGATGCAAGCACACGAACGCGCCCCGTCTCGCCGGCCCGCCCGAGTGTTCAAGAACACGGCCCGCGGTTGCGCGACTGCCGCAACCCGCTCGCAACGCCCGAGAGGCCGACGCCGAGCACAGCCGCAATGGCGCCGCCCAGGTACTGCGCCAGCGGCCACCGGCGCCAGGCGCCGGCGAGCGACGGACGTCGATCCGCCGGGCGTCCACGGCCAACAGGCTGCGCAGGCCCGGCCCGCCCGAAACCGAACAGGAACGAACTGGCCGCCACCGGCCCCTTGGCCGCCGCGAACCGGGACGGCACGGCGTTGCCGAAGCGGCCTGACGGCACGCGGTCCTGCCTCCGTGCCGATGCACGCACGCCAGTTTACCGCCCCTCGGCACCCTGCACCGGCAACCCAGTCGACCGCACGGGACCCGCGCCGCCGCCACCTGAGGACAGCAGCCGTCGCCGCCCGGTCCCTCTCGAACCGGCGCGGTCGATGCCTGCCGCCTCCATCGATCACCTGCCCCGAAATTGGAATTGCATCGCGGCGGGCAAACAGCTTAGGTTAGCACGGAAGTCGCCTTTCCGGGATCCGCGCGTGAATTCGCCCGCCAGTTAGTGCTACCATCCGCCCTCAGTACCCGCTAGGTCATCGACTGCAGGATCGCAACAAGAATGAACGACTCCGCTGAGCCGCTGGTCCGCTTCGTAGACGTCCAGAAGAGCTACGACGGCGAATCCCTCGTGGTGAAAAGATTCAACCTGGACATGCAGCGCGGCGAGTTCCTGACCATGCTCGGACCGTCGGGCTCCGGCAAAACCACCTGCTTGATGATGCTGGCAGGATTCGAACCTGCCACCCACGGCGAAATATTCCTCAAGGACCAGCCCATCAACAACGTGCCGCCGCACAAGCGGGGCATCGGCATGGTGTTTCAGAACTACGCCCTGTTTCCACACATGACCGTGGCCGAGAATCTCGCCTTCCCCTTGCAGGTACGCAAGAAAAGCAAGCAGGAAGTGACCGACCGCGTGCGCCGTGCGCTCGATATGGTGCAGCTCGGCGAATTCGGCGGGCGTCGGCCCGCGCAGCTGTCCGGTGGCCAGCAGCAGCGGGTGGCCGTCGCCCGGGCGCTGGTATTCGATCCGGACGTCGTCCTGATGGATGAACCGCTGGGCGCGTTGGACAAGAACCTGCGCGAGCAGATGCAATACGAGATCAAGCACATCCACGAAAACCTGGGCATCACCGTTCTCTATGTAACCCATGACCAGAGCGAAGCGCTGACCATGTCCAATCGCATCGCGGTGTTCGATGACGGTGTGGTGCAGCAGCTGGCGCCGCCGGCGGACCTCTACGAAAAGCCGGAGAACGCATTCGTCGCCAATTTCATCGGCGAAAACAACGTGCTGCGCGGCAAGATCACTCAGCGCAACGGCGAAAGCTGCCGGGTCGACGTGGGCGAAGGCGGTGAGGTGACCGCGCTGGCGGTCAATATCGGCGGGGTCGGAGACCGCACGACCCTCTCGGTGCGACCTGAGCGCGTCTGGCTGGACCCGGACGACACGTTTCCCAACATATTCGAAGGGCAGGTCGAGGAGTTGATCTATCTCGGCGACCACATCCGTACGCGGATGAACGTGTGCGGGCACAACGAGTTCATCGTGAAGATTCCGAATTCCACCGCTCATGACCAACTCCGTGAAGGAGAAACCGTCAAAGTCGGCTGGAAGATGGAGGATTGTCGGGCGTTGGACTGTCCGGATTGAGAAAACGCCCGGCCTCGGTGTCAACCCTGGTCGAGCGAGATGCGTAATACTAATTTGATGGAGGAGAAACTCAGATGAAGAAACTGTTTGCTCGAACCCTGCTGGCGACGGCAGTAACCGCTGTCACGGTGGGCACCGCCTCGGCCAAAGACCTCGTTGTGGTTTCCTGGGGCGGCGCCTACACCGCGAGCCAGCAAAAGGCCTACCACGAACCGTACATGGCGCAGAATCCCGGCATCACGATCATCAACGACGATTCGGCCGGCGGCGCGGTCGCCAAGCTTCGCGCCATGAGGGAAGCCGGCAATGTCACCTGGGACCTGGTGGACATGGTCGCCGCCGATGCGATCCTGAGTTGCGACGAAGGTCTGGTTGAGGAGATCGACCATGATGCCTTGCTCGCCCCGGCACCCGACGGCACGCCGGCGAGCGAAGACTTCGGCGACCTCATCGTTTCGCCGTGTTTCATCCCGCAGATCGTGTATTCGACCACCTTCGGCTATCGCACCGACAAGGTCGGCAGCACGCCGCCGACCACGATCAACGACGTTTTCGATCTGAAGAAATACCCGGGCAAGCGATCCCTGGAGAAGAAGCCGATCAACAACTTCGAATGGGCCCTGATCGCTGACGGTGTGCCGCCGGCGGAGGTTTATGACGTCCTGGCAACGGATGCCGGGGTCGAACGCGCCCTGGCCAAGCTGGACACCATCAAGGACCATGTCGTGTGGTGGGAGAAAGGCGCGCAGACCCCGCAGTTGCTTGCTGACGGCGAAGTGGTAATGGGCTCGACCTACAACGGTCGCTTGTTCTCGGTCATCGAAGAAGAAAAGCAACCGGTCGCCATGATGTGGGACTGGCAGGTATTCGACCTCGACGGCTGGGTGATCCCGACCGGTGCCAAGAACGTCGAGGAGGTCAAGAAGTACCTCAGGTTCGCCACCGACACCCAGCGCCTGGCGGATCAAGCCAAGTTCATTTCCTACGGCCCGGCCCGCAAATCGTCGGCACCGATGGTCGGCAAGCACGCGACCCTCGGCATCGAGATGGGCCCGCACATGCCGACCGCGCCGGACAACGCGCGCCACACGCTGCTCTACAACTACCAGTTCTGGGCGGACAACGTCGACGACCTGACGGAGAAGTTCCAGTCCTGGCTGAACAGGTGAGACAGTTCTCGGCTTGAACGAACTGGGCGGCGGAGTACCAGCGTACCCCGCCGCCGCTTCCGATGCGATGTAGCACATGAATACCACAGCGCAAGCGATTTCGCCGCAGGCGATGGTCACGGCGGACGGCACGCCGCTCAAGGTCAGCCTGGCGCGGGCCAAACGTCGCGCGCGGATCAGGGCGCTGATGCTGGTGGCGCCATTGTTCCTGTTCATCCTGGTGACGTTTTTCATCCCGATTTTTTCGATGCTGTTTCGCAGCGTCGACAACCCCGTGGTCGCGGAAACCCTGCCGCGCACCGTCGCCCTGTTACGCGACTGGGATGAGACCGGGAAAGCCATTCCCGACGAGACCGTGTTTGCCGCCCTGGCCGAAGACTTCAAGGAAGCTCGCGCGGACAGGACCTCGGGCAGTGCCGGGCGGCGTCTGAACTACGAGCGACCCGGCTTTTCCAGTCTGTTCCGCAAGACGGCACGCAAGGCGAGGACACTCGAACCACCTTACCAAGCGGCGTTCCTGAAGATCGACAAGGACTGGGGCGACATCGCCAACTGGCGCGTGCTGAAACGAGAAAGCCGGAGATATACCGACTCCTATTATCTGGCTGCGCTCGACTTCACTTACAACGCCGATGGCGACCGCGTCAGGAAGGCGGAAGGTCAGCGCATCTATGTCGACCTGTTCTGGCGGACCTTGTGGATGAGCATGTTGATAACGGTGTTGTGCCTGGTGCTCGCGTATCCCATCGCCTACCTGATGTCGATACTGCCCGCCCGCACCAGCAACCTGTTGATGATACTGGTGCTGTTGCCGTTCTGGACGTCTTTGCTGGTGCGCACCTCGGCGTGGATCGCGATATTGCAGCAGGAAGGGGTAATCAATGACCTGTTGGTCGCGATCGGCGCAATCGGCGACGACAATCGCCTGGCCCTGATCCACAACCAGACGGGCACCATAATAGCGATGGTACATGTGCTGTTGCCGTTCATGGTGTTGCCCCTGTACAGCGTGATGAAGACCATACCGCCGAGTTACATGCGCGCCGCGCGCTCGCTCGGGGCGAATCCGTACACGGCGTTCGTCCGGGTCTACATGCCCAACACGGTGGCCGGCATCGGCGCCGGCGCGATTCTGGTGTTTATCATTGCGATCGGCTACTACATCACCCCGGCACTGGTTGGCGGGCAAAGCGGCACCTTGATCAGCAACTTCATCGCCTACCATCTCGAGACGTCGCTCAACTGGGGACTGGCGGCCGCCCTCGGGGCGATACTGCTCGCAGCGGTTCTGGCGTTGTATCTCCTGTACGACAAGATCGTCGGCATCGACAACATGAAACTCGGGTAGACGGCCATGGCGGTACCTGCTCACGCTGGAACACTGGAGACGGTCTGGTACTACACCTTCAGGGTGTTGTGTGGATTCATCTTCTTCTTCCTGATCGCGCCGATCGTGATCATCATTCCGCTGTCGTTCAACGCCGTGCCG
>JBFJWO010000103.1:0-11932 GCA_041623575.1 Gammaproteobacteria bacterium | reverse complement strand
GCTCGCTTGCAGGGTCAGGATCGGGCTGCCTTCGGAGACCTTGTCGCCGACCTTCACCAGCACCTCGAGCACGCGCCCGGCGGCCGGCGAGGGGATCTCCATCGAGGCCTTGTCGGATTCCAGCGTCACCAGCGAGTCCTCGGCGGCGATCTGCGCGCCCGCCTCGACCAGCACCTCGATGATCTCGACTTCGGCGAAGTCGCCGATGTCGGGCACCTTCACGGTCCGCGTCTCGCCCATGGGTGTTTCCTTCGTTTTGGCCGGCCGGTTCTAGAGGAGGATGCGGCGCAGGTCGCCGAGCACCCGGCACAGGTAGGTCATGAAGCGCGCGCCCTCGGCGCCGTCGATCACGCGGTGATCGTAGGAGAGGTCGAGCGGCAGCATCAGGCGCGGGCGGAACTCGGCGCCGTCCCACACCGGTGTCATGCGCGCGCGGGTGACGCCGAGGATAGCGACTTCGGGGGCGTTGACGATCGGCGTGAACGAGCGCCCGCCGATTCCGCCGAGGCTCGAGATGCTCATGCACCCGCCCTGCATCTCGTCGGGGCGCAGCTTGCCGTCGCGCGCGCGCGCGCTGACCGCCGCCATCTCCTCGGCCAGCGTGAACACGCTCTTGGTGTCGACGTCGCGGAACACCGGCACCACCAGGCCCTTGTCGGTGTCCACGGCGATCCCTAAGTGGCAGTACTTCTTGAGGATGAGCTTGTCGCCCTCGGGCGCCAGCGAGGCGTTGAACTGCGGGAACTCGCCGAGCGCGTTGGCCACCGCCTTCATGATGAACGTGAGCGCGGTGACCCGCACGCCGCGCGCGGCCGCCTCGTCCTTGAGCGAGGTGCGAAAGGCTTCGAGCTCGGTGACGTCGGCCTCGTCGTGGTAGGTGACGTGCGGTACGTTGAGCCAGGCCCTGTGCAGGTGGGCGCCCGACAGTTTCTTGATGCGCGAGAGCTCGACGGTCTCGATCTCGCCCCACTTGCTGAAATCCACCGCCGGCATGGCGGGCAGCCCCGCGCCGCCCGCCGGTGCGCCCGCCAGCGCCGCGGTGCCGCTCATCGCCTGCTTGACGAAGGCCTTGACGTCTTCCTTGAGAATGCGGCCCTTGTGCCCGCTGCCCCGGATCATCGACAGGTCGGCGCCGAGCTCGCGGGCAAAACGGCGCACCGCCGGGCTAGCATGCGCTTTCTTGAACGCGCCGTCTTCGATGTGGGCGGTGGGCGAGGCGCGCAGCCCGCCGCCTGGCGCGGCCTCGGCCGGCTGCGCGGGTGCGGCGGCCGGCTGCGCGGGTGCGGCGGCCGGCGCCGGACTCTGTTCGGACTTGGCCTGCTGGGCGGTGCCGTCGGCCTCGAGCGTGACGATCAGGTCGCCTTCGGACACCTTGTCGCCGAGCGCGACGTGGAGTTTCGAGACCCGGCCCGCTTGCGGCGAAGGGATCTCCATCGAGGCCTTGTCCGATTCCAGCGTGATCAGCGATTGCTCGGCGGCCACCTCGGCACCGCTCTCGACCAGCACCTCGATGACTTCCACGGCGCTGAACTCGCCGATGTCCGGCACCCGGACCTCGACCGTCGCGCCGCCGCTCGCGCTGGCGGGCGCCGCCGGCGCTGCTTCGGGTGTGTCGCCGTCGTCGCCGTCGCCTTCGCCGTCGCCGGCTTCCGGCGCCGCGGGCTGCGGTGCCGCGCCGTCGGCCTGCACCAGCGCGATCACGGTACCCTCGGAGACCTTGTCGCCCACCGCCACCTTGAGTTCGGTGACGCGCCCGCCGTGGGTGGCCGGGATCTCCATCGAGGCCTTGTCCGATTCCAGCGTGATCAGGGAGTCTTCGGCGGCGATCGTGTCGCCGGGCTTGACCAGCACTTCGATCACCTCGACTTCGCCGAAATCGCCGATGTCCGGGACGCGGATTTCCTCTACGGCCATGTCAGTTCTCCACAGGTCACACGGAAACCGGATTCGGCTTGCTGGGATCGATGCCGTACTTGTCGAGCGCGCTCGCCACCGCGTTGGAGCTGAGCGCGCCGGCGTCGTACAGCGCCTTGACCGTGGTGTAGGCGACGAAGTTGCGATCGACCTCGAAGAACCAGCGCAGCTGGCGGCGGGTGTCGGAACGCCCGAAACCGTCGGTGCCGAGGACCCGGTAGTCGCCGCGCACGTAAGGGCGGATCTGGTCGGCGTAGGTCTTGATGTAGTCGGTGGCCGCGATCACCGGGCCTTGCGCCTCGCCCAGGCACTGCTCGACGTAGCTCAGCCGCGGCGTTTCCTCGGGGTGCAGCAGGTTCCAGCGCTCGATGTCCTGGCCGTCGCGGCGCAGCTCGTTGAAGCTGGTCACGCTCCAGATGTCGCAGGCGATGCCGAAGTCCTCGTGCAGCAGGTCCGCGGCCGCGATCACCTCGCGCAGGATGGTGCCGCTGCCGAGCATCTGTGCCCGAGGCGCGGACGGCTCGCCGGGCGTGCCTTCGCGCAACAGGTACATGCCCTTGACGATGCCTTCCTCGACGCCGGCCGGCATCGCCGGGTGGCGGTAGTTCTCGTTCATCACGGTCAGGTAGTAGAAGACGTTGTGCTGGTCCCGGACCATGCGCCGCATGCCGTCGTGGATGATCACCGCGATCTCGTAGGCGAAACAGGGGTCGTAGGCGATGCAGTTCGGGATGAACGAGGCGAACACCTGGCTGTGGCCGTCCTGGTGCTGCAGGCCTTCGCCGTTCAGCGTGGTACGCCCGGCGGTGCCGCCGACCAGGAAGCCGCGCGCCTGCATGTCGCCGGCCGCCCAGGCCAGGTCGCCGATGCGCTGGAAGCCGAACATGGAATAGAAGATGTAGAACGGGATCATGTTGACCCCGTGCGTGCTGTAGGCGGTGGCGCCGGCCAGCCAGGAGGAGAACGCGCCCGCCTCGTTGATGCCCTCCTCGAGGATCTGCCCGGACTTGTCCTCGCGGTAGTACATCACCTGGTCCTTGTCGTGCGGCTCGTACAACTGCCCGACCGAGGAGTAGATGCCGAGCTGGCGGAACATGCCTTCCATGCCGAAGGTGCGTGCCTCGTCCGGCACGATCGGTACGATGTTGCGCCCGATCTTCTTGTCCCGCGCGAGTACGGTGAGCGCGCGCACGAACGCCATGGTGGTGGACATCTCGCGCTCGCCGCTGTCGCCGAGCAGGGTCTCGAACACGTCGAGCCCGGGCACCTGCAGCGGCGCGGCCAGCGTCTTGCGCACCGGCAGGAACCCGCCGAGCGCTGCCCGGCGCTCTTTCATGTAGAGCAGCTCCGGGCTGTCCTCGGCGGGGCGGAAGTACTCGGCGTTCTCCACCTGCCGGTCGGACAACGGCAGGTGGAAGCGGTCGCGGAAGGCGAGCAGCGCGTCGGTGCCCATCTTTTTCTGCTGGTGGGTGATGTTCTGACCCTCGCCGGCCACGCCCATGCCGTAGCCCTTGACGGTCTTGGCCAGGATCACGGTCGGCTGGCCGGTGGTCTCGCTCGCCACCTTGTAGGCCGCGTAGACCTTGTGCGGGTCGTGCCCGCCGCGGTTCAACCGCCACACGTCGTCGTCGGACATGGTCGCCACCATGGCCTTGACGTCGGGGTCCTTGCCGAAGAAGTGATCGCGCACGTAGGCGCCGTCCTTGGACTTGTAGTTCTGGTACTCGCCGTCGACCGAGTCCTCCATGATCTTCAACAGCTTGCCGTGCGTGTCCTTGGCGATCAGCGGGTCCCAGTATGAGCCCCAGATCACCTTGATCACGTTCCACCCGGCGCCGCGGAACAGGCCCTCCAGTTCCTGGATGATCTTGCCGTTGCCGCGCACCGGCCCGTCGAGGCGCTGCAGGTTGCAGTTGATGACGAACAGCAGGTTGTCGAGTTTCTCGCGCCCGGCGAGCGAGATCGCGCCGGTCGACTCGGGTTCGTCCATTTCGCCGTCGCCCATGAACGCCCACACCTTGCGATCGCGCGCCGCGGTCAGGCCGCGGTCGTTCATGTACTTGAGAAAGCGCGCCTGGTAGATCGCCTGGATCGGGCCGAGGCCCATGGATACGGTCGGGAACTGCCAGAAATCGGGCATCAGCCAGGGGTGCGGGTAGGAGGACAGCCCGTTGCCGTCGGCTTCGCGCCGGAAGCGATCGAGGTCGTCGGCCTCGAGGCGTCCTTCGAGGTAGGCGCGCGCGTAGATGCCGGGGGCCGAATGGCCCTGCACGAACACCAGGTCGCCGCCGTGCTCGGCGGTGGGCGCGCGCCAGAAGTGATTGAAGCCGACGTCGTAGAGCGTCGCGGCGGAGGCGAAGGAGGCGATGTGCCCGCCGAGGCTCGCATCGGCGCGGTTGGCGCGCACCACCATCGCCAGCGCGTTCCAGCGGATGTAGGAACGGATGCGCCACTCGAGTTCGGCGTCGCCGGGGCTGCGTTCCTCGAGATGCGGGGCGATGGTGTTGAGGTAGGCGGTGTTGTTGCTGAACGGCAGGTAGGCACCCGAGCGGCGGCTCTTGTCGATCAACTTGTCGAGCAGGAAATGGGCGCGCTCGTTTCCGCCGACTTCCATCACGGCCTCGAGCGAGTCGAGCCACTCCTGGGTTTCCTGCGGGTCGGTGTCGATCACTTGCGGGTCTGCCATCGGTCGAGTCCTTGCATCGTTGGACGGGAGTCGAGCGGGCCGCCCACGCGCGGCCCGCTGGTGGTCGTGCGCGCTAGCGCGGGGCCGGGGATGGAGCGTGCGCGGGCGCGCCACGCCGAGTCGCAAAGCGCTAGTCTAGCGCAATTCGCGGCGCGTTTTCGCCGTGCCGCGGCGTGCATTCACCGCCCGCCGGCAACGCTGCTATCATGCGCGGTTCCAGGTGGCGAGGGTGAGCGATGGCGGTCAAGTCGGGCTGGCAGGGACGATTCTTCGAAGACTTCGAGGTGGGTGACGTCTACCAGCATCCGCTCGGGCGCACCGTCACCACGACCGACAACGCGTGGTTCACGCTGCTCACGCAGAACACCGCGCCGGTGCACTTCGACCATCATTACGCCGCGCAGACCGAGTTCGGCAAGCCGCTGGTGGACTCGACGTTCACCGTGGCGCTGATCACCGGGCAGAGCGTCACCGACGTTTCCCAGAACGTGTTCGCCAACCTCGGCTGGGACGAGATACGCCTGCCGGCTCCGGTGTTCGAAGGCGACACGCTGTACTCGCAATCCGAGGTGCTGAGCGTACGCGCTTCGGCCTCGCGCCCGAACGTAGGCATCGTCACGGTCGAGACCACCGGCTACAACCAGGAGGGCACGGTCGTGATCACCTTCAAGCGCACACTGTTGGTCTACCGGCGCGGCAAGGCGCCGGTCATTACGCGGCTCGCGCCGCGCGGGGCCTGAGGCATGGCGACCCCGCGCCCGCTCGCTGCCGGCCCCGACCCGAGCGCCGAACTGGTCGAGTTCCTGGCCGGGCTGGAGTTCGCCGCGCTGCCGCCGGCGGCGATCGAGCGCACCGAGGCGCTGTTCCTCGACTGGCTGGGTTCGGCGCTCGCCGGGCGCGGCGCCCGCCCGGTGCGCATCCTCGAAGCGTTCGCGCGTGAGATGGGCCCCGCCGACGGCGCCGCGGAGTTGTTGACCACGGGCGGGCGCACGTCGCCGCTGTTCGCCGCGCTGGTCAACGGCGCGGCCTCGCACGTGGTGGAACAGGACGACCTGCACAACGCCTCCGTGCTGCACCCGGGCACCGTGGTCTTTCCCCCGCTGCTCGCGATGGCCCAGCGCCAGGGCGCCAGCGGCGAGCAGTTCATCGCCGCGGCCGTCGCCGGCTACGAGGCCGGGTGCCGGGTCGGCGAGTTCCTCGGGCGCTCGCACTACAAGGTCTTCCACACCACCGGCACGGCGGGCACGCTGGCGGCCGCGGCCGCGGTCGCGCGCCTGCTCGATCTGCCGGGCGAACGCTTCGCCCACGCGCTGGGCTCGGCCGGCACCCAGGCGGCCGGCTTGTGGGCGTTTCTTCGCGACGCCGCGGACTCCAAGCAACTGCACACCGCCAAGGCCTGCGCGGACGGCCTGCTGGCCGCCTGGGTGGCGCGCGAAGGTTTCACCGGCGCGCGGGACGTGCTGCTGAGCGCGCAGGGGATGGCGGCGGGGATGTCGAGCGATGCCGAACCGGCGGCGCTCACCGCCGGGCTCGGGCACGACTGGGCGGTGCTGCAGACCTCGTTCAAGTGGCACGCCTCGTGCCGGCACACGCACCCCTGCGCCGACGCGCTGCTGGCACTGGTGCACGAGCGCGGCTTGCGCCCGGAGCGCGTGCGTGCCGTGCGCGCCTACGCCTACCAGGCGGCGCTCGACGTGCTCGGGCCGGTCACCGACCCGCGCACGGTGCACCAGGCCAAGTTCTCCATGGGCATGGTGCTCGCCACCTGCCTGCACAAGGGCCGGGCCGGGCTCGCCGAGTTCGACGAGGCGTCGCTGCACGACCCGGCGCTGCGCGCGACCTGCGCGAAAGTCTCGTTGCTGCACGACCCGGACATCGAGTGCGCCTACCCTCGAGCCTGGTCGGGCCGCGTGGAGGTGGACACGGTGGACGGCGAGACGCTGCACGCGGCGGTGCGCGAACCGCGTGGCGACCCGGGCAACCCGCTCACCCGGGCCGACCTCGAGGACAAGTTCCGCCGCCTCGCGACCAGCGCCGGCGCTGCCGGCGAGGCCCGGGCGCAGGCCTTGTGCGAACAGGCCTGGCGGCTGCACGAACGGGCGTCGATCGGGGCGCTGCTCGGGTGACGAGCATCGACCCGGCTGCCTACGCCGGCCGCTTCGCCGAGCACCATGCCGACATCCGCGCCGCGGTGCGTGATCTGTGCGCACGCTTTCCCGACAGCTACTGGCGCGCCAGCGACGCCGAGCGGCGCTACCCGGAAGCGTTCGTCGACGCCCTGACCGAGGCCGGCTGGCTGGCGGCGCTGATTCCCGAGGCGTACGGCGGCTCCGGGCTCGGCATCACCGAGGCCTCGGTGATCCTCGAGGAGATCCAGCGCTCGGGCGGCAACGGCGGCGCCTGTCACGCGCAGATGTACACCATGGGCACCATCCTGCGTCACGGGTCCGACGAACAGAAGGCGCGCTACCTGCCGGCGATCGCCGGGGGCACGTTGCGGCTGCAGGCGTTCGGGGTCACCGAGCCCGGCAGCGGCACCGATACCACCAGCCTGCGCACCTCGGCGGTGCGCCGCGGCGACGTCTACGTGGTCAACGGCCGGAAGGTGTTCACCTCCCGGGTGCAGCACTCGGACATGATGCTGCTGCTCGCGCGGACCACGCCGCGCGCCGAGGTCCAGCGCAAGTCCGACGGCCTGTCGGTGTTCCTGGTCGACCTGCGCGAGGCGCAAGGTCGCGGCTTCGAGGTGCGGCCCATCGAAACCCTGATGAACCACGAGACCAACCAGGTGTTCTTCGACGATCTCGAGGTCCCGGCCGCGAACCTGGTCGGCGAAGAGGGCCGCGGGTTCCGCTACATCCTCGACGGCATGAACGCCGAGCGCATCCTGATCGCCGCCGAGTGCATCGGCGACGGCTACTGGTTCACGGAGCGCGCCACGCGCTATGCCGGCGAACGGGTGGTGTTCGAGCGTCCCATCGGCAAGAACCAGGGCGTGCAGTTCCCGATCGCGCGCGCCTACGCCAACGTGCGCGCCGCCGATCTGATGCGCTACGAGGCGGCGCGCCTGTTCGACGCCGGCGAGCCGTGCGGCGCCGAGGCCAACATGGCCAAGATGCTGGCGGCGGACGCCTCCTGGGAGGCCGCCAACGCCTGCGTGCAGACCCACGGCGGCTACGGTTTCGCCCGCGAGTACGACGTCGAGCGCAAGTTCCGCGAGACCCGGCTCTACCAGGTGGCACCGATCTCCACCAACCTGATCCTGTCCTACCTCGCCGAGCACGTGCTCGGCCTGCCACGTTCCTACTAGGAAGCGTCGCGTGCCGCTGCTGCTCGAGCACATCACCGTGGTGGCCCTGGAGCAGGCGGTGGCGGCGCCGTTCGCCTCGCGCCAGCTTGCCGACCTCGGCGCGCGGGTGATCAAGATCGAGCGCCCCGGCAGCGGCGACTTCGCCCGTGCCTACGACCGCACCGTGCACGGCCAGTCGAGCCACTTCGTGTGGCTCAACCGCGGCAAGGAGAGCCTGACGCTGAACCTCAAGGACGAGCGCGCCCGCGAGGTGCTCTCGCGCCTGCTCGAACAGGCCGACGTGTTCATCCAGAACCTCGCGCCGGGGGCCGCCGAGCGTCTCGGTTTCGGCGCCGAGGCGTTGCGCCGGCGCCACCCGCGGCTGATCGCCTGCAACCTCTCGGGCTACGGCGAGAGCGGCCCGTACCGCGACAAGAAGGCCTACGACCTGCTGGTGCAATGCGAGACCGGCCTGGTGTCGATCACCGGCAGCCCGGAGACGCCGTCCAAGACCGGTATCTCCACCGCCGACATCGCCGGCGGCATGTACGCCTACAGCGGTGTGCTGAGCGCCCTGTATCACCGCGAGCGCAGCGGCGAGGGCGCCTCGCTCGAGGTCTCGCTGTTCGACGCGCTGGGCGAGTGGATGGGCTACCCCGCCTACTACGCCGCCTACGGCGGGCGGGCGCCGGCGCGCACCGGCGCGAGCCACGCGGCCATCGCGCCCTACGGGCCGTTTCGCTGCGGCGACGGCGCGCTGGTCAACCTCGGCATCCAGAACGAGCGCGAATGGGCGTTGTTCTGCGCCGAGGTGCTGGGCGAACCGGCGCTCGCCAGCGACCCGCGTTTCGACAGCAACACCGCCCGGGTCGCCAACCGGGAAACGCTCGGCGCGCTCATCGAGGCGGCCTTCGCCGGGCGCGACGCGGGCGCAGTGGTGGCGGCGCTCGACGCCGCCGGCATCGCCAACGCCCAGTTGAACGACATGCACGCCTTCTGGGAGCATCCGCAGCACGCGGCGCGCGGGCGCTGGTGTGAAGTCGACAGCCCGGCCGGTAAGATACGGGCCCTGCGCCCGCCGGTGATCAGCGAGGACTTCGGGCACGCGATGGGGGCGATTCCGGCGCTCGGCGCCCACACCGACGCCATTCTCGCGGGCTTGGGCTACAGTGACGCGGACATCGCCGTGCTGCGCGAGGCACGGGTCATCTGACGGAGAGTGCCATGGGAACGATCAAGCGCCAGGATTTCATCGCCAGCGTCGCCGACGCCTTGCAGTACATCTCCGCCTACCACCCGCCGGACTTCATCCGCGCCATGGCCGAGGCGCACGGGCGCGAGCAGAACCCGGCGGCGAAGAACGCCATCGCCCAGATCCTCACCAGCGCGCGCATGGCCGCGCTCGACAAGCGCCCCGTGTGCCAGGACACCGGCATCGTGGTGGTGTTCGCCAAGGTCGGCATGCAGGCCCGCTGGGATACCGACGAGGGCCTGCAGCCGCTGGTCGACGAGGCGGTGCGCATCGCCTACACCGACGCCGACAACCCGTTGCGCGCCTCGGTGGTGCACGACCCCGCGGGCCGGCGCAAGAACAGCGGCGACAACACCCCGGCGGTCGTACACACCGAACTGGTGGCCGGCGACAAGGTGGAGATCACGGTCGCGGCCAAGGGCGGCGGTTCGGAGAACAAGGCCCGGTTCGCGATCCTCAACCCCTCCGACGACCTGGTGGAGTGGGTGCTCGACCAGGTCCAGAAGATGGGCGCCGGGTGGTGCCCGCCGGGCATCCTCGGGGTCGGCATCGGCGGCACGCCGGAGAAGGCCCTGGTGATGGCCAAGGAATCGTTGATGGAACCGCTCAGCATGCCGGCGTTGCAGGCCCGCGGAGCCAGCAACCGTGCCGAGGAGTTGCGCCTCGAGCTGTTCGACAAGATCAACGCGCTCGGCATCGGCGCGCAGGGCCTCGGCGGCATCACCACCGTGCTGGACGTGAAGGTGCTGGACTACCCGACCCACGCGGCATCGCTGCCGGTCGCGCTGCTGCCGAACTGCGCCGCCACGCGCCACGTGCATTTCACCCTCGACGGCTCCGGGCCGGTGCACCTCGCCCCGCCCGACCTCAGCGACTGGCCCGAGGACGTGCTCGAGGCCGGCGGTGACGTGCGCCGCGTCGACGTCGACACCCTGACGCCGGAGCAGGCGCGCACCTGGAAAGCCGGCGAGACGCTGCTGCTGTCGGGTCGGATCCTGACCGGGCGCGACGCCGCGCACAAACGGATCCAGGACATGCTGGCGCGCGGCGAATCGCTGCCGGTCGACTTCCGCGGCCGGCTGATCTACTACGTCGGGCCGGTGGACCCGGTGCGCGACGAGGTGGTGGGGCCGGCCGGCCCGACCACCGCCACGCGCATGGACAAGTTCACCGACATGATGCTCGGCGAGCAGGTCGGCGTGCTCGGCATGATCGGCAAGGCCGAACGCGGGCCGAAGACCGTTGCCTCCATCAAGCAGCATCGCGCCGTCTACCTGATCGCCACCGGCGGCGCCGCCTACCTGGTTTCCAAGGCGATCAAGGCCGCCCGGGTGCTCGCCTTCGAGGACCTCGGCATGGAAGCGATCCACGAGTTCGAGGTGCAGGACATGCCGGTCACGGTAGCGGTGGACGCCGAGGGCAACTCGATACACACTGCCGGGCCGGCCGAGTGGCGGGTGCGCATCGAGCGCATCCGCGCGGCCTGAGCGCACCCGCCGCGGCCCCGGCGATGCGGCCAGCGGGGGCGTGACGCCGGCAGCCCCCGGGGCGGCGGGGGCGGTGTACAATCGCCGGTTTTTCCGCCGGAGAGCGCCATGCCCGCCATCAACAAAGTCGTCCTGGCCTACTCGGGAGGGCTCGACACCTCGGTCATCCTCAAGTGGCTGCAGGAGACCTACGACTGCGAAGTCGTCACCTTCACCGCCGACATCGGCCAGGGGGAAGAGGTCGAACCGGCCCGCGCCAAGGCCGAGGCGCTGGGCGTGCGGGAGATCTTCATCGAGGACCTGCGCGAGGAGTTCGCGCGCGATTTCGTGTTCCCGATGTTTCGCGCCAACGCCCTCTACGAGGGCGAATACCTGCTCGGCACCTCGATCGCCCGCCCGCTCATCGCCAAGCGCCTGGTCGAGATCGCGCGCGAGACCGGCGCGGACGCGATCGCTCACGGCGCCACCGGCAAGGGCAACGACCAGGTGCGCTTCGAGTTGAGCGCCTATGCCCTCACGCCGGACGTCAGCATCATCGCTCCCTGGCGGCAGTGGGACCTCGGCTCGCGCGAGCGCCTGCTCGCCTACGCCGCCGAGCACGGCATCCCGGTCGAGGGCAAGCGCGGCAACCGCTCCCCCTACTCGATGGACGCCAACCTGCTGCACATCTCCTACGAGGGCGGCGAACTGGAAGACCCCTGGAGCGAGCCTTCCGACGACATGTGGCGTTGGAGCGTGGCCCCGGAGGAAGCGCCGGACCGGCCGACTTACGTGACCCTGGCCTACGAGCGCGGCGATATCGTGGCGGTGGACGGCGAGCGGTTGACCCCGGCGGCGGTGATGACGCGCCTGAACGAAGTGGCGGGCGCCAACGGCGTCGGGCGCGTCGACATCGTGGAGAACCGCTACGTCGGGATGAAATCGCGCGGCTGCTACGAGACCCCGGCGGGCACGGTCATGCTGCGGGCGCACCGGGCCGTCGAGTCGCTGACGCTCGATCGCGAAGCGGCCCACCTGAAAGACGAGATCATGCCGCGCTACGCGAGTTGCATCTACAACGGCTACTGGTTCGCGCCCGAGCGCGAAATGCTGCAGGCGCTGATCGACGAGTCGCAGAAGCCGGTCAACGGCGAGGTGCGGGTGCGCCTGTACAAGGGCAACGTGAGCGTGGCCGGGCGCCGCTCCGAGAGCGACAGCCTGTTCGACGAGCGCATCGTGACCTTCGAGGAAGACCACGGCGCGTACGACCAGAAAGACGCCGAGGGTTTCATCAAGCTCAACGCGCTGCGCCTGCGAACGGCTGC
>JBFJWO010000102.1:0-11935 GCA_041623575.1 Gammaproteobacteria bacterium | reverse complement strand
GGCCGGCGCGCCCGCGCGGTCTGGGGGGGGCGCGCCGGGCATCACTTCCCGATATCGATGTCCTGGCCGGTCGCGAGGATGCTCGCGGTCGGCGCGCGCGAACTGCCGGCAGCCCTTGTAACGGCGGTAGGCACGCGTACCCACGTAACGCAGGGCCTGGTGGAAGTGGAAGGTGCGCTGCATCCCGTCCACGCGCATGATCTCCTTGCCTTCGTCGAACGGCACCACGCCCGGGCGGTAGCCGATACCGAGCGCTGCGGCCAGACCCTGCGGGGTGGTCTCGTGCCGCCCGGGTCGACGATACGCGAACCGGAGCGCGCATCGAGGCGCACGACGGTGAAGTTTTCGAGCAGCGCGTGGGTCTCGCGGTCGGCCAGAATGCGGTCGTGAGAATCGGCGCAGGCGTCGCAGTCGGGACTCTCGAAGATCACCGCCAGCGGCTTGTCCGCCACCGCGTAGAGATCGGCGAGCGCGGCGAAGCTCGGGTGCTCGCGCAGTTCGTAGACCCGATCGCTGCGCGCCGTGCGCAATCGGGGTCCGCTTCACGCCGACGGTCAATTGGCGAGGCGCAGGTCGGCGGCACGCGAGCGCTCGAGCACGACCCGCGCGTTGGCGAGGTCGTTGCCGCGGGCGCGGGCGCGGGCCTGCGCGGGCGCCAGGCCGTGGTCGAGCCAGCGTTGCACCAGCCGTCGCTCGAGTTCGGCCGGGGGCACGTCGAGGAACACGCTCAGGTCGAACGCCCCGGCCAGCCGGCGCCACGGGTCGGCATCGAGCAGCAGGTAGTTGCCCTCGGTCAGCACCACCCGGTGGTGCGGCGCGACCACGATTGCCGCGGCCCTCGCCAGGTCGCGCTCACGCTCGAACGTCGGGGCCAGCACCTCTTCGTCGCCGGCGCGCACGCGTTGCAGCAGGTGCAAGTAGCCGAGGGCGTCGAACGTCTCCGGCGCGCCCTTGCGCGCGCGCAGGTCGCGGGCGTCGAGCACCGCGTTGTCGAGATGGAAGCCGTCCATCGGCAACAGCACGGCCGGGAGCTCGGGGCTGTCGAGGCGGGCCAGCAGCCGGCCCGCCACGACCGATTTCCCGGCACCCGGCGGGCCGACGATGGCGACGATCACGCGCCGGCGCTCGCCCGCCAGCGCGTGCACCCGCGCAGCGACGTCTTCGAGCGTGGTCACGCCGGGCGCACGAGTTCCTCCGGCGGTGGCATGGCGCCGGTCATGATCGCCACGGCATCGGACATCGAGTGCTTCTTCGGATCGATGACGGCGATCCGCCGCCCGAGGCGGTGGATGTGAATGCGGTCGGTGACCTCGAACACGTGCGGCATGTTGTGGCTGATCAGCACGATCGGCAGGCCCTTGTCGCGCACGTCCTGAATCAGGTCCAGCACCCGCCGCGACTCCTTCACGCCGAGCGCGGCGGTCGGCTCGTCCATGATGACCACGCGGCTGCCGAAGGCGGCGGCGCGCGCCACGGCGACCCCCTGGCGCTGGCCGCCGGACAGGGTCTCCACCGCCTGGCCGATGTTCTGGATGGTCATCAGCCCCAGCTCGGAGAGCTTGTCGCGCGCGACCTGCTGCATCTTCGCGCGGTCGAGGGCGCGAAACCACTTGCCGGCAAGACCGGCTTTGCGGATCTCCCGGCCGAGGAACATGTTGTCGGCGATCGACAGCGCCGGCGACAGCGCGAGGTTCTGGTAGACCGTCTCGATGCCGTGGTCGCGCGCCTCCATGGGCGAGCGGAAGTGCACCGGCTTGCCGTCCATCAGCACCTCGCCCTCGTCGGGGATGACGGCGCCCGAGAGCGCCTTGATCAGGCTCGACTTGCCGGCGCCGTTGTCGCCGATCACCCCGAGCACTTCGCCCGGGTAGAGTTCGAAATCGGCGTGATCGAGCGCCGTGACACGCCCGTAACGTTTGACCAGGCCCTTGGCCTGCAGGACCGGGTTGCTCATGATGCGAGTTTCCTTATCCACTGGTCGATCGCGACCGCGATGATGATCAGCCAGCCGATGGCGAAGACCTGCCACAGCACGTCGACGCCCGCCAGCGACAGGCCGTTGCGGAACACGCCCACGATGAGCGCGCCGATCAGGGTGCCGATGACCGAGCCGCGCCCGCCGAACAGGCTGGTGCCGCCGATCACCACCGCGGTGATCGCCTCGAGGTTGCCCTCGTAGAAGCTCTGCGGGCTGACCGAGCCGACCCGCCCGATGGCCGCCCAGGCGCCGATCGCGCACAGCAGGCCGGCGAGGCCGTAGACCGACATCAGCACCCGCTTGGTGCGGATGCCCGAAAGCTCCGCGGCCTCCGGGTCGTCGCCGACCGCGTAGACGTGGCGACCCCAGGCGGTGCGGTTGAGGATGTACCAGAAGAGCAGGACCAGCACCACCATCAGGATCGAGCCGTAGGTGAACTGAGCGCCGAACACCCCGATGCGCTCGCCGAAGAACTTGAGCGAGGGCGCGAACTTGTCGATGTCCTGACTGCGGATGGACTGGCTGCCCGAGTACCACAGGTTGAGCGCGAAGAAGATGTTCCAGGTACCGAGCGTGGCGATGAACGGGGGCAGGCGCAGGCGCGTGACCAGCGCGCCGTTGATGAGGCCGCACACCGTGCCGGCGATGAACCCCAGCGGCAGGGCGATGGCCGCGGGCACGCCCAGCGACACCGCGAGCTTGCCCATGATCACCGAGGACAGGACCATGATGGCCGCCACCGAGAGGTCGATGCCGGCGGTCAGGATGACCAGCGTCTGCGCGACCCCG
The DNA here is from genome assembly GCA_041623575.1 of Gammaproteobacteria bacterium. GTDB lineage: Bacteria > Pseudomonadota > Gammaproteobacteria > JAHELT01 > JAHELT01 > JAHELT01. Next base: position 9,168 of record JBFJWO010000102.1, on the reverse strand, counting down.
AGGATGCCGATGATCGTCACCTGCTGGATGATCAGCGACAGGTTGAACGGGGTGAAGAAGCGCTCGCCGGCGACCATACCGAAGCCGGCGACGCCGAGCAGCAGCACGAACACCGGCACCGCGGTCGGGTTGCCGTGCAGGAAGTGCTGGATTCTCTGCAGCAAGGTCTTGTGGCTGGCGTCGAACTCCGCGACCTGCGCGTCGCTCTCGTCGAGCCGTTGTTCGAATTCCTGCTTCACGTTCCCTCCCCTGGCCGGTTACCGGCCTGTTGTATGCGGGTGTGCAAGCCGGGGGGCGAAGTACGCCCCCACGGCTTGCACTCGCGTCGAGCGCGCCCGAATCAGCCCCAGCAGAGCTTCGTGCCTTCGGCCGAGGAAGTGGACTCGACGCCCGTCGCGGGCTGGTCGGTGATCAGCGTCACGCCGGTGTTGTAGAAATCGAGACCCGGAGTGTTGGCAGGCTTCTCGCCCGTCTTGGCGTATTTGGCCACGGCTTCCACGCCCAGCGAGGCCATCAGCAGCGGGAACTGCATGGAGGTGGCGCCGATGACGCCCTCGGAGACGTTCTGCACGCCGGGGCAACCGCCGTCCACGGAGACGATGAGCACGTCTTTCTCACGCCCCATGGCCCGCAAGGCCTCGTAGGCGCCGGCCGCCGCGGGCTCGTTGATGGTGTAGACGAGGTTCACGCCGGGGTCTTTCTGAAGCAGGTTCTCCATCGCCTTGCGCCCGCCTTCCTCGTTGCCGTTGGTGACGTCGTTGCCGACGATGCGCGGGTCGTCCTCGTCGCCGATGTCCTTGGGGTTCTTGACGTCGATACCGAACCCCGTCAGGAAGCCCTGGTTACGCAGGTAGTCGACCGAGACCTCCGAGGCGTTGAGGTCGAGCAGCGCGATCTTGGCGCTGGCCGCCTTGGCGCCCATCCTGGCCTTCGCCCACTGCCCGATGAGTTCGCCGGCCTTGAAGTTGTCGGTGGCGAAGGTCGCGTCGGCGGCCGTGATCGGCTCGAGCGGGGTGTCCAGCGCGATGACCAGCACGCCGTTGGCGCGGGCCTGCTCGATGGACGGCACGATGGCCCGGGAGTCCGCCGGCGTGATCAGGATGCCCTTGGCGCCGGCGGCGATGCAGTTCTCCACCGCGGCGACCTGGGTCTCGTTGTCGCCGTCGATCTTGCCGGCGAACGAGCGCAGGTCCATGCCGAGTTCCTTGGCCTTCGCCTCGGCGCCCTGCTTCATCTTCACGAAGAAGGGATTGGTGTTGGTCTTGGTGATCAGGCACACGATGTCCGCGGCCATGGCCGGGCCGGCGCCGAGGCCGGTCGCGACGATGCCCGCGCCCAGGATGGTCTTTACGTGCTTTTTCAACAACATGTCGTCCTCCAGTAAAACGTCCGTTCGAAAGCGGACCTCGAACAAGCGGTGCGTGACGGGTCCGCCGTGCGGCCGCCCGACCCCGAGTCGCCGCCGTGCCCGGCGGCTTTTGCCCCGATCCGGCCTCACGGGGCCGTTCCGGACGGCGAATGAAAGCGCATTAATCCAGGCCTGTCAATATTTAAATCATTCGAATTTATTTATTGACACACGCCTGCTCTTCGCGCACTGTAGGCCCCCGTTGCAGCCGGGGGCGCTACGGACCATGGAAACCATCAGCTTGTCGGGATCGCCCGTCGCGGCCTCGATCGACCTCAGCCGCGGCACCAACCAGAGCGGCGGGCGCGTGTACAACGAGCGCCTGGTGCTGTCCATGATCCGCCGCCAGGGGGCGCTGCCGAAGGCGGAGATCGCACGCCGCACGGGGCTGTCGGCGCAGACCATCTCGGTGATCATGCGACAGCTCGAAGCCGACGGGCTGGTGCTGCGCGGTGACCCGCAGCGCGGTCGCGTGGGCCAGCCGGCGGTGCCCTACTCGCTCGACCCGGACGGCGCGTTGTCGATCGGTCTCAAGATCGGCCGGCGCAGCAGCGACCTCGTGCTGCTGGACCTGGCGGGCCGGACCCGCGTCAGCCTGCACGAGCCGCACCCCTACCCGAGCACCGCCGAGCTGGCGGGCTTCGTAAAGCGCGGGGTGGATCAGCTGCGCGACGGGCTCCCGCCGCCCCTCGCCACGCGTATCTGCGGCATCGGCATCGCCACCCCTTTCGAGCTGTGGAACTGGGGCCCGGAGGTCGGCGCCCCGGCCGAGGTCATGGAGGAGTGGCGCAACTTCGACATCCGCGCGGCGGTGGCCCGCGAGACCGGCCTCGAGACGTTCCTGCGCAACGACGGCACCTCGGCCTGCGCCGCCGAGCTGATGTTCGGCAACCCCGCCGGGCACGATCACTTCATCTATTTCTTCATCGGCTCGTTCATCGGCGGCGGCGTGGTGCTGAACGGCAACGTCGTCAACGGGCCGAGCGGCAACGCCGGCGCCCTCGGCCCCATGCCCATCCACCACCTGGGCGAGGACGGCAGGCTGAGCACCAGCCAGCTGATCCGCTTCGCCTCCAACTACACGCTCGAGCGGCAGCTGCGCGAGCGAGGTGTCGACCCGTCCGCCATCTGGCGATCGCCGGCGGACTGGGGTGAGCTGGGCACGGTTCTCGACGACTGGATCGAGACCGTCGCGGCCAGCCTCGCGCACGCCATCGCCTGCGCGATCTCGGTCATCGACTTCCCGGCCGCGATCATCGACGGCGCGGTGCCGGTCGCGGTGCGCCGGCGCATCGTCGCCGCCACCACCGAGCACCTCGGCCGGATCGATCGCCAGGGCCTGTCGGGCGCGCAAGTGATCGAGGGCGCCATCGGCAGCAACGCGCGGGCGCTCGGCGGCGCCACCCTGCCGCTGCTGGCCAACTTCGCCCCGGACCGCGACATCCCGTTTCTCGCCCACGAGAGCGTTCGCAACTGAAGCGTGCCCGCGTATGCTGTGCGCATGCGCGGCACCGAACCGACAACGCAGACGGCTCTCGATGCCACGGAGGGGCGCGGCGCCTCGCCGCTGATCGACGCGGTGATCGACTGGCTCACGGGCCAGGCGCTCGGGTCCACGGAGCTCGAGACGCTCATCGACGGCTGCTGCGAGCGCCTGACCGCGGCGGGCGTTCCGCTGTGGCGCGCCCATTTCACCTACACCACACTGCACCCGCTGTTCGCCTCCGTGTCCCTCACCTGGCGGCGCGGCAAGGGCGTCGAGCGCGAGCCGCACGCGCACGAGGAGACCCTCAGCGACAGGTGGCTCAGCAGCCCGCTCTACTACCTGATCGACAAGCGCCTGGCGCATCTGCGCCGGCGCCTCGCGGGCAAGGGCGCGCTGCTGGACTTCCCGATGCTCGGGGAACTGCGCGAGCTCGGCGGCACCGACTACCTGGCCTACGTCGTCCCGTTCGTGCGCGATGACGCCCGCCCCTACGAGGACGGCGTCGCCGGTTCCTGGGCCACCGATCAGCCGGAAGGTTTCGGCGATCGCGACGTCGCCGCGCTGCTGCTCACCCAGCGCGCGCTCGCCGTCGCGGGCAAGGTGCAGATCCGCGACCAGGTGGCGCGCAACGTGCTCTCCACCTACCTGGGCCACAACGCCGGGGGGCGCGTGCTCGACGGCCAGATCCGTCGCGGGGACGGCGAGCGCATCGAGGCGGTGATCTGGTACAGCGACCTGCGCGGCTCCACCCCGCTCGCCGACAACCTGCCGGCCGACGAATTCCTGCACGTGCTGAACAGCTATTTCGAATGCACCGCCGGTGCGGTGATAGCGCAGGGCGGCGAGGTGCTGCGATTCGTCGGCGACGCGGTGCTGGGTATCTTTCCGCTGGTCGACGCCGCACTCGCCCGCCCCGCGCAGGCGGCGTTGGACGCCGCGCTCGACGCCCGCCGACGCCTGGCCGCCGTCAACGTCGAACGCTCGCGCTCGGGCGGCGAGGCGCTCGCCTTCGGCGTGGCGCTGCACGCCGGCGAGGTGTTGTTCGGCAACATCGGGGTGCCCGAGCGCCTGGAGTTCTCGGTCACCGGCCCGGCCGCCAACGAAGCCGCGCGCCTGGAAGGGCTGACCAAGACGCTCGGCGTCGACATCGCGCTGAGCGAACGCGTCGCCGCCAGTCTCGGCGCGCCGCTGGCGAGCCTCGGGCGCCACCGCCTGCGCGGCGTGGGCGCCGAGATCGAGGTCTTCACGCCCGACGCGCGGCGTCGGGATCGCCTCACACCTTGAGTTCGAAATCGGCGATCAGCGGCAGGTGATCCGACGCCAGCCGCGCCACCTGGCGACGGCAGGGAAAGCTGTGGTGAAGGTCCAGCTCGCCGCGGTAGTAGATGTGGTCGAGCGTCTGCATCGGCATGATCGCGGGAAAGGTGCGTGCCCGGCCGCTCGCCGCGCGAAACCCCTGGGGCTCCATCAGGCGCTTGCCCAGGGTGCCCCACACGTCGTTGTAGTCGCCGCCCATGATGACCGGCGTGCTGCGCTGGCAGTGCACGAGAACGTCCGCCGCGAGCATGCGACGCACCTGCATGGAGCGCTCGAAGCCGGCGAGCCCGAGGTGAGTGTTCATCAACAGCACCGTGCGCTGGTGCTCCTGGCGAATGAGGCAGTGCGCGGCAAGCGCCTGGCGGCGCTTTTTCAGCGGGATGCTCAGCTCTATGTCCTGCACGTCGCTCATCGGAAAGCGGCTGAGGATTGCGTTGCCGTAGTGCCCGACCGCCAGCGAGACGTTGTGCTGGAAGGCGCGGTGGCGCAGCTCGAGGGCGTCGCCGATCACGTCCACCTGGCGGTGTCGGCGCGAGCGCGGCACGCCGTCGGCGACCTCCTGCATGAACACGATGTCCGGCGCGTAGTGCGCAAGGGTCTCGATGACGCGCTCGATGCGGTAACGCCGGTCGACGCCGCCGACGCCCTTGTGGATGTTGTAGGTGATCACGCGGAACTTCATGGCCGCTCGCGTGGCGCCGGCGAACGAGCGCGTGAATCGCAGGTACGGTACGGGCGAGCGGTGTCGGGCATGGGCGCGATCTTAACCCGGCTCGGCCCGCGCGCGCCCTGCCGGCAGACTTTACACCGGCGGCGGCCGGCAGCGGTTTTCGTTTACAGTGGCACCCTGCCCGTAAGCCGCGGTGAAGCCATGACGCGCGAAGAGGTCGTCCGTCGCCTGGAGGCCATAGCCCTGCTGCTCGAGCTCGAGGGCGCCAACCCGTTCGAGGTGGCCGCGTTTCGCAACGGCGCCCGCTCGCTCTACGAATGGGAGGGCGACCTGCGCCGGGCGGTCGAGGACGGCAGCCTCACCGAGTTGCACGGGGTCGGCAAGGGGATTGCGGGCGTCGTCGGCGAGCTGGTTCGCGAAGGCAGCGCGGCCAGGTACGAGCAGCTGGCCGGGCGCTACCCGCCGGGGTTCCTGGACCTGTTCGAGGTGCCGGGCCTCGGGCTGAGGAAGATCAAGACCCTGCATGCCGAACTCGGGGTCGGCGACCTCGACGGGCTCGAGCATGCCGCGGCCAGCGGGGCGATCCGCACCCTCAAGGGGTTCGGCGCGAAAAGCGAGGAACGGATCGCCCGCGGCGTCGCCTGGGTTCGCCGGCGCCGCGCCGGGAACCGCGAGGGGTCGTGAAGCGGCGGCTCAGACGCCGCCCTCGATCGGCTCCCCGCCGAGCTCCACGATCAGCGCGCGCAGCTTCGCCAGCGCCTCGTCCAGGCGTGCCTCCTCCGGCCCGCGCAACACCAGGTTGGTGCCGTACCCCGCGTTCGACGAAAACGGGTAGCTGCCGATGTCGAGATCGGCGAACGCGTCCTGCAGCTCGCCGAGGCCACGGGCGATACTGCCCTCGGGCACGTAACAGCCGACGGTACGCGACAACAGCACGACGCCCCCCTCCAGATACGGCCTGGCCGCCTCGAACATCGCCTGCATGACGCGCGGGATTCCGGCCATGACGAACACGTTGCCGACCTTGTAGCCCGGCGCTCCGCCGAACTCGTTCTCGATCACGGTGGCCGATTCGGGGGTCTCGGCCATACGCAGGCGCGCCGGCGTGACCTCCACGCCCATCTGCTCGTAGCGGGCGCGTAACACGCGCTCTGCCTGCGGATGGCGGATCAGGCGCTCGCCGAAGGCTTTGGCCACGCAGGCGGAAGTGATGTCGTCGTGGGTCGGCCCGATGCCGCCGGTGGTGAACACGTAGTCGTACGCTTCGCGGCAGGCGTTGACGGCGGCGACGATCGCCTCCTCGCGATCGGCGACCACGCGCGCTTCGGCGAGCTGGATGCCCAGTTCGTTCAAGCGCGCGCCGAGGTAGGCCAGGTTGACGTCCTGGGTGCGCCCCGAAAGGATCTCGTTGCCGATGATCACCGCCGCCGCGGTGACCCGTTGCTGCTCGCCCATGACTGGATCCGTACCCGTTTCGCCGCCCGTGTGCGGGCACGCTATAGTAGCGGCCGACAATCGCTGACAACAATGTACAGGAACGCCGGTGAAACGCCGGCAGGGAGTGACCGTTGGCCGCCAGCAAGAAACAGACCGAACCGATGAGCTTCTCCGCGGGCGTGGACAAGATGGTGGATGCGGGCCTCGCCCACCTGGACCTCGCGCCGGGCATCGCCGAATCCATCAAGTCCGGGCACTCGGTGTTGCAGGTACGCTTCCCGGTGCGCATGGACGACGGGCGCTACGAGGTCTTCACCGGCTGGCGCGCGGTGCACAGCGACCACCGCCTGCCGGTCAAGGGCGGCATTCGCTACGCGCCGTTCGTCGACCAGGACGAGGTCGAGGCGCTGGCCGCGCTGATGACCTACAAGTGCGCGATCGTCGACGTGCCTTTCGGCGGCTCCAAGGGCGGCCTGCTGATCGAGCCGCGTGCCCATTCCACGGACGAGCTCGAGCGGGTGACGCGGCGTTTCGCCGAGGAGCTGGTGGAGCGCGGCTACATGGGGCCGGGCATCAACGTGCCGGCGCCCGACATGGGCACCGGGGCGCGCGAGATGGCGTGGATCGCCGACGTCTACCGGCGCCTGTATCCCCAGGAGATCAACAACCTCGCCTGCGTTACCGGCAAGCCGGTGACCAGCGGCGGCATCCGCGGTCGCGTCGAAGCCACCGGGCGCGGGGTGCAGTACTGCATCCGCGAGTTCTTCCGCCATCCCGAGGACGTCAAGCGCGCCGGCCTGAGCGGCGACCTCGCCGGCAAGCGAGTGGTGGTGCAGGGCCTCGGCAACGTCGGCTACCACGCCGCCAAGTTCCTGTCCGAGGAGGACGACGCGCTGGTGACCACCGTCATCGAACGCGACGGCGCCGTGCACGATGCCAAGGGCCTGGCCGTCGAGAAGCTGCGCGAGTGGGTCGGCGAGAAAGGCGGCGTGCAGGGCTTCCCCGGCGCGAAGTACATCAAGAACGGGCCGGCGGCGCTCGAGACCGAGTGCGACATCCTGATCCCGGCCGCGCTCGAGAAACAGATCACCGCCGACAATGCCGGGCGCATCGAGGCGCGGCTGGTGGTGGAGGCCGCCAACGGCCCGGTGACCTTCGAGGCCGACGCGATCCTGAAGAAGCGCAAGATCACCGTCTTGCCCGACTGCTACGTGAATGCCGGCGGGGTGGTCGTTTCCTACTTCGAGTGGATCAAGAACCTCTCGCACATCCGCTTCGGGCGCATGGACCGGCGCCTCGACGAGATGCGCGGCGAGCGCATCGTGCACGCCCTCGAGACCGCCACCGGCACCACGGTGAGCGCCGAAGTGCGCGCCGAGCTGGTCTCGGGAGCCGACGAGCTGGCCCTGGTCCGCTCCGGCCTCGACGACACCATGCGCCTGGCCTACCGCCAGATCACCGAAGTGGTGCGCAGCCACCGCAGGATCAAGGACTACCGTACCGCCGCCTACTACGTGGCGCTGGAAAAGATCGCCCACAGCAAGATGGAGATGGGGCTCTAGGCACGGCCCGGGCAGCCGCCGTCGCGCCGGCCGCGTGCCGCGTTCCGGGCGGCGTCCGGCCGCCGTCGAATCGTCCTCCGCCGCCCGGCCCGTACCGGATCGACGCACCCAGCCGCCCCTGCCGGCTAAAGCTTCGCCGCCGCCCAACGCTAACGTAGGGAGCCGTTCGACCGGGGAAACCCGTATGCCCGACACCAGCACCGCCGCCGGCACCCGCGACTGGGAGGCCAGCTACCGCCAATTGATGGGCGAGTTCGACCGTGCCGAGGGCGACTGGGGCGAGCGCGAGCAGTGGTTATCGACCTCGCTGGTGAAGCTGCTGGCCTGCTTCGAAGCCGATTGCCCCGGACTCGGCGCCAAGCTCGGGCAGGTGCGTGAGCTCGTGCGCAGCGGCGCCGACGCGGAGCGGTTGCGCGAATTGCTGAACAGCGCTGTCGAGGCCTGCGTGCGCAGCGAGCTGACGGCCGGCCCCCCCGCCGACGGCGCGGGCGGCGCCACCGGCGCCCGCCAGGCCGTGGCCGAACCGGCACAGGGACTGGAGCGCGAGGCACTGGCGGAGATGCTCCGCGCGCTGAGCGTTCCGCCGGGCCGCGAGTTCGAGCTGCGGCAACTGGCCGACAAGCTCGCGCGGGGCGACGACGCCGAACAGACGCTGCGTTACCTGCAGGACCTGCTCGAGGAACTGCTCCGGGACGCGGCGCCCGCCGCGAGCGAGCCGGGCACGGCGCCCGCCGGGGACAAGCCGAGCACGCCGCCCCACGAGGTCCTGGTGCACCTGCTCGACCGGGTGTCGCTGTCGCTCGATTTCGAGGCCCGCGCGACCAGCCTGAAGGGCGACCTGGGCACGGCCGCCAGCGCCGACCCGGTGCGCGACACCGCGACCCTGCTGAACGACTTCCACGATTCCCTGCGCGAGGACACGCGCGAGCTGGAGGTCTACCTCGCCAACGCTTCCGGGGAGCTCGAAGGCATCCAGAACGACATGCTGGGCGCGCTCGAGCGCGGGGTGTCGGCACAGTCGGACCGCAACGAGTTCGGCCGCCGCATGAGCGAGGGCGTCGACGGCATTCACGAAGCCATCGACCAGCCGCCGGAACTCGGCGACCCGCGCACGGCCGTCGAGGAGCGCCTGCGCGGCATGCGCGCGGCGGTGTCGGAGTTTCTCGACCAGGAGCACCGGCGGCGCGAAGAGCAGACCGCCGGCTCGCTGGCGCTCGCCGCCCGGCTGAAGCAGCTCGAGACCGAAACCAACGACCTGCGCGAGCGCCTGGCGGAGAGCCAGGCGCGG
>JBFJWO010000101.1:0-11965 GCA_041623575.1 Gammaproteobacteria bacterium | reverse complement strand
GTGGCGGAACTCCGGGCGGCTGTTCTGGGCGCAGGTCGATCAGGACCCACGCTACGAGTGGCACCCGCTCGACGAGGTTCAGGCCCGCAAACAGCAAGCCCGGACCCGGCCGCCGGCGTTCGACCCCGAGCAGCGCTGAGGCCGGCGGCCGCCGAGGGCGGTAGTCAGGTGGGTCACAGACGAGCTGCGACGCGCGCGCGCGCCGCACCACTGGCTAGTCCCCGGACGGCGGCGGCGTGACGCGCAGGATCTCGTCGACGGTGGTGGTCCCGGCCGCGACCTTCTGGGCGCCGCTGAGGCGCAACGGTTTCATGCCCTGCTGCACGGCGGCCCGGCGCAACTCGCCGAGATCGGCGCCGGTGCTGATCAACCCGCGCATCGCCGACGACAGACGGAACAGTTCGTACACACCGGTGCGGCCCATGTATCCCGTGTTACGACACTCCAGGCAGCCGACCGGCACGTTGACCTGGGCCGGTGCCCGCGACGTCCACGGTCTCACCAGGTCCCGCCAGACCTCCGGGTCGAGATCGGTGGCGCGGCGGCAATGCGGGCACAGGGTACGCGCCAGGCGCTGCGCGACCACGCCGAGCAGGGTGGCGTTGATGAGGTAAGGTGGCACGCCGAGCTCGAGCAGCCGGGTGATCGCCGAAGGGGCGTCGTTGGTGTGCAGCGTCGAGAGCACCAGGTGTCCGGTCAACGCCGCCTGGGTGGCCATCTCGGCGGTCTCGAGATCGCGTATCTCGCCGACCATGATCACGTCCGGGTCCTGGCGCAGCAGCGTGCGCACGCCGGAGGCGAAATCCAGGCCGATGTTGTGCTGGACCTGCATCTGGTTGAACTCGTTCACCACCAGCTCGATCGGGTCCTCGACCGTGGAGACGTTGATCTCGGGCACGGCCACCTGCTTCAAGGTGGAGTACAGGGTCGTGGTCTTGCCCGAGCCGGTCGGCCCGGTCACCAGCACTATGCCGTGCGCCTGGCGCACCAGGTCCTGCCAGATGTCGTTCTCGGCGCGCGAGAACCCGAGCTGGGTCGCGGTCTTGACCAGCACGTCCGGGTTGAAGATGCGCATCACCAGCTTTTCGCCGAACGCGGTCGGCATGGTGGAGAGACGCAGCTCCACCTCGCGCCCGTCCTGGTCGCGGGTTTTCAGCCGCCCGTCCTGCGGTCGGCGCTTCTCGGCCACGTCCATGCGCCCGACGATCTTGATGCGGCTGCTGACCGCGGCCATCACCGTGCTCGGGATCTCGTAGACGTTGTGCAGCACGCCGTCGATGCGAAAGCGCACGGTCGCCTGCTCGCGGCGCGGCTCCAGGTGGATGTCGCTGGCCCGCTGCTCGAAGGCGTACTGCAGCAGCCAGTCGACGATGTTGACGACGTGCTGGTCGTTGGCGTCCAGGCCGCCGGTGCGGCCGAGCTCCATCAGCTGCTCGAGGTTCTGCACCCCCGAGCGCGCGCTCGGGCTGTCCTGCTCGTTGGCGCCGCGCACCGAGCGCGACAGGGTATAGAACTCGGTGAGGTAGCGCTGGATCTGATCGGGGCTGCTGACGACCCGCTCGATGTCCTTGTTCAGGACATGCTGCAGTTCCGTTTCCCACTCGCGCACGTAGGGCTCGGAGACGGCGAACGTGACGGTGCTCTCCGTGACCTTGATCGGCAGGATGACAAAGCGCGCCGCGTAGGCGTAGGAGACCACCGCGGTCACGCTGGGCACGTCGATCTTGAGCGGGTCGATGCGGTGGTAGCGCATGCCGACCTTGTCGGCCATCCACTGGGTGAGGAAATCCAGCGTCAGCTTGCGCCCGGACTGCGATTCGACTTCCAGGTTGCGTTCGGCGATGAACACCAGCGCGTGCTTGGCCTGGTGCTCGGGGCTCTTGGCGACGGCATTCAGCAACCGCGCGCTGTCGGGTTGCACCAGCCCCTCCCCGACCAGGTCCTCGAGCACCTCGTGCAACTGCAACCGGCCGCTGTAGGCCTGGTTGCTGAGAGCATGTTCGTTCATCGGCGGACGCTAAACTCGGCGAATTCCTCGAACGGGTGCGGGGCGCAGTCCAGGCCCAGCACCTTGGCGTAACGCGGGCCTTCCTGCAACCACCCGCGGAAGGCCGCGAGCGACCCGGGCTGCCCGCACGCCACCACCTCGACGCTGCCGTCGGCGCGATTGCGCACCCAGCCGGTAACATGCAACGCGCGTGCCCTCTCGCACGCGCTGGCCCGAAACGCCACGCCCTGCACGCGCCCGCTCACGACGCAACGCACGCAGCGCGAGCGGCCGTCGACCACCGGCGGGTCGGCGTCATTGCTCGCCATCGTCGCGCCCGTGCGCCCGGGTGTCGATGAAATCGTTCAGCATCGACGCGCTGACGGGGCCGAGCCGGCGCGCGGCCAGTTCGCCGCGCGGCGTGAGCACGTAGGTCATCGGCAGCGCGGGGACCGGACCGAGCGGCGTATCCTCGGCCGGTTCGGCCAGGAACACCGGGTAGTCGATGGCGTGAGCGTCGACGAACGCCTGCAAGCGGCGCTCGTCGAGCGTTTCGAAATTGACGCCCACGACCTGCGCATCGCCGCCGCGCCCGGCGACGAAACGGCGCAGCTCGGGAATTTCCTCGATGCAGGGTGCGCACCAGGTCGCCCAGAAATTCACGACCAGCCAGCGCCCGCGAAAATCGCTCAGGCGCCCGGAGCCGCCACCGAGACGCGACAACTGCCAGTCGGCCACCGGCGGGGCATGCGCGGCACCGGCGTCTGCCGGTGCAGGCATCGAAGTGCCCAGGGTCGTCGCGAGCAGTGCCGCCAAGCCCACCGCGTGGCAACCCGCCCGAGATTTGCGGGCGCCCAAAAGACGAGAGGCCCGTTCGCCGGGCCTCTCGCGGTACCGGCGCGGTGCCGGATCAGTTGTTTTCGAGATAGACTTGATCGCTTTCCTCGATCGCGCCCAGCGACCAGGCGCCGCGGGTGCGGGCGTGCTTGATCGCCGCCTGCGTCTCGGTCGAGTAGGGGTTGCGCTTGAACTCCAGCCACTGGCCGGGGTAGATCAGGTCCGCATCCTCGATGATGGCCGAGTTGTCGCGGTAGATCAGCGGCCACATGAAGGCATTGTCGTACACGTAGTCGAGGCTGGAGATCGCCCACAGCGAGTCGCCGCGCTCGACCTCGTAGCGCCCGACGGTGCTCGCCGGGACCGGCGCGGTCGTCGGCGCCGGCGCCACCGCCTGGGCCTTGGCCTGCTCGGCCTGGTACTGACGCAACGCGTTCTCGGCCTGGCGCTGCGCCTGGTTGGCCAGCGCGATGGCTTTGTCGTTGTCGCAATCGTCCATCAGCGCCGCCTCGGCTTCCTTGATGAGCTTCTCGGTGTCGCGCCAGGCATAAGCAACGGCCTGCGCCGCGTCCTGGGCGGCCTTCGCCTCGGCAATCGCGTTGGTGGCCGCGGCACTCGGCTCGCACGGCTCCTCGGCCGGCATCGCCTCCATTGTGGTGGTCTGCTGCTGAGCGCAGCCCACCGCGAGACCGAGGGTCAGCACCACGGTCCCAAATTGCTTGCAATAAGCACGGATATTCATCGATTGGCCTCCAGGCGCAACAAAAAAGTTAGGAATACCGGAGAAGTTGTTGTTTTTCTGGGTTACTTTGGCGAAGCGGCAAAATTACCATCCGCTCCGTTGACGGTCAACCCGCGCACTGCCCCTACCGTGCGCGCTGCGACGGAGTTCACACCCCGCCGCCGGCTTCGCGGCCGGTTGCCGTTTGGACGCGTCCGGCGCGGCCCGCGTCACTGCTCCCCGGCCGCCCGCTCGCGCGCCTCGATGGCGAGCGACTTGGCGGCCTCGGCATTCTCACGCGCCGCGGCGTATTCGCCGGCCCGCAGGTGTCCCTCCGCGCGCTCGAGCAGGACCACTGCGCGCTGCACACCGTGGCGGGAAGTTGCCGGCGCACTTTCGTCTATGACCGCGCGCGCGGCGCCTATCGCCTGGCGAGCGTCGCTCATTTCCTGGATCGGCGCGGACGCGCACGACACGGCTAGCACCGCCGCGGCGAGCGACATCGACAACGGTTTGAGACGAAGTGCGACGGACTTTCGCATGGGTTTGGCTTGAAGTATGCTCACGCCCGCTTCTTTGGAAATCACGCTAACACCGAGCGGTTGGAAGCGTCAATAGCCTGCGCCGCGCGCACCCCTTTCGCCACGTCCGGACCGCCTCGACCCATGACGGAAGTAACGATTCTTCACAATCCGCGGTGTTCCAAGTCGCGCCAGACGCTGCAGTTGCTGCGCGATCGCGGCATCGAACCCGTCGTCGTCGACTACCTGAAGACCCCGCCCGACGTCGCCCGGCTTGCCGATCTCGTCAGGCGCCTCGGGATCTCGCCGCACGCGCTGTTGCGCCGTGGCGAGGCGGCGTACCGGGAAGCCGGACTCGATCGCGGCACGCCGAGCGACGAGCAGGTGCTGCAGGCCATCCACGAACACCCGATCCTGATGCAACGCCCGATCGTAGTGGTCGGCGAGCGCGCGGCGCTGGGCCGTCCGCCGGAGAACGTCCTGCAGATCCTCTAGGGAGAACCGCGTGGCCGAGGTGCTGGTGCTCTATTACTCCGAAACCGGCGCGGTTGCCGAGCTGGCGCGTTACGTTGCGCGCGGCGTGGATCGTGCGCCGGGCATGAGCGCGCGACTGCGCACCGTCCCGCGGGTGTCGACGGAGTGCGAGGCGGTTGCCGACGAGATCCCGCCCGAGGGCCCGCCCTACGCGAGTGAGGCGGACCTGCACCAGTGCGCGGGTCTGCTGCTCGGCAGTCCCACCCACTTCGGCAACATGGCCGCGGCGCTGAAACACTTCTGGGATTCGTCGAGCAGCGTGTGGTTCGGCGGACAACTGGCCGGCAAACCCGCGGGTGTGTTCACCTCCTCGGCAAGTCTGCACGGTGGCCAGGAGGCCACGCTGCTCAGCATGGCGCTGCCGCTGCTGCACCACGGCATGCTGCTGGTCGGCGTCCCCTACACCGAGACGGGGTTACTCAGCACCACCACCGGCGGCACCCCGTACGGCGCCAGCCACCACGCCGGCGCCAACGGCGAGAACCCCGTCAGCGAGGACGAGATGAAGGTGTGCCTGGCACTGGGCGAGCGCGTCGCGCGCGTGGCAGGCAAGCTTGCCGGCGACTGAATCGGGCGGCCGCCTGGCGGCACCGGGTCCCGCGGGCCTGCGTGCGATCGCGCTGATCGCCTGGGGCGCACTCATCGCGCTGTTGCTGGCGCGTTATCTCTGGCTGCCGCCGCCGGCCGGCGTTTCGCGATGGTTGCCCCTTGCGGTGCTGCTGCCGCCCCTGCTGCTGCCGGCGCGCGGTCTGTTCGGCGGCAACGCCTACACTTTCGCCTGGACGGGTTTCGTGGCGCTGATCTATTTCGCGTTCGCGATCGACAGCTTGTTCGGCACCGGCGCCCCGCGTGCGCTCGGGGTCGCCGAACTCGCCGCCAGCCTGTCCCTGTTCGCGGCGTGCATCTTCTATCCGCGCGCCGCCCGGCGGGCCCGTTCGCAAGAGCGGCTCAGCCGGCCTCGGGCTCGCGCAGCAGGCGGCGCACCAGCGGCAGGGTCAGACGCCGTTGCTCGGCCAGCGATACCGAATCGAGGCGCGCCAGGAAACGAAACAACTTGCCCGTGACCCGCGGGCCGCGGGTCTGGATGTAGGCGAGGCTCTGGTCGCTGAGGTCCAGCCCGAGCGTGCGCGCGCGGTGGCGCAGCGCCCGCCCCAGGGCTTCGTCGCGCAGCAGGTGCAGCTGCACGACCGGGCCCCACGCGAGGCGCGAAGCGAGATCGGCGAGCCGCGTCTGGCGCTGCACAGGGTTCGGCCGCGCCGCGAGCGCGAGGTGCGTGCCGCAAGCGCGCAGGCGGTTCAACAGGTCGAACAGGGCCCGCTCCCAGTCCGCGTTCCCGAGCACCTGGTCGAGGTCGTCCAGGCACACGGTGCGTAACCGCTCGAGCCCGGCCAGCACCGCGCCCGGCTCGGCATCGCGAAACTGGCCCAGCGGCAGGTAGGTCAGCGGCTCGGTGCGCGCCGCCACCTGCGCGCAGACGGCGTGCAGCAGGTGGGTCTTGCCCGCGCCGCGGGCACCGTACAGCAACACCTGGCGTTGCTCCCCGCCGGCCGCGAGCTCGGCCAGCAACTGCACGGCGAACTCGTTGCCCTCGGCATGAAAGCTCGCGAACGTCGCGCCCGGGTCGAACGACAGGTCGAGGTGCAGCTGACCACCGGCGGCGGCGTCCGGAACCACGCGCGTGTCGCTCAGCGCAGGAACGCGTAGTGCAGGTCGCTGGCGTCGCCCGGCGCGTCGCGGACCTCCGCCAGGATGTCGCTCAGGGCGATCGCCCGGCGCAGATCCTCGATGTCGCCGCGCGACTCCAGCGCGAGCGTGAGCTGATCGGCGCTGGCCCGCTCGACGCTGACGCGCTGCACCAGCGACAGGCCGCGCAGGAAGGCGAGCGTGCTGGCGTAGTCGCTCATCCCCCGCAGATCGCGGACCGTGACGCGCAGCAGGCCGCTCGCGCTGCCGTAGTGCGTGACGGCGAGTTCCTCGGACAGCACGCTGGCCACGCCCTCGATGCCGGACAGCAGGCTCGCGTCGAGGTTGGGGCTCTGCGCCCGCCAGGCAGCGGTCTGGCCGCGGCGGTAGAGGGTCCACTCCACCTGCCAGCGATCCCCGCCGGTGCGGGCCAGGTTGCCGGCCAGCACCGACCCGACGCCGTAGCGCCGCGAGGCCTCGAGCACGGGCCCCGCGAAACTGCCGCGGATGTCGGCGAAACGCACCGCGGCGCGATCGGCGACGTCGAGCACGGGCAGCAGCACCGGCACCCCGCGCGAACGCGCCGCCTCGTGCAGGGCGGTGTGGATCTCGTTCACCTGGTTGGCGCCGAGCAGGTAGCGATGCGGGCCGTCCTGCACCGCCAGCCAGACCAGTGTCTGCGGCCGCTCGCGGCCCCACAGCGCGATGCCGAGCTGGCCGAGCTGGCGCTCGATGCTCTCCGGGGCGAACTGCACCCACAGCACGTGCGAGGGCCCCGGCGCGAGCTCGGCCTCGTCGGCGGCCATGTCGAGCGAGCCGAGGGCCTCGTCGCCGGGCGCCGCCATGGCGGGAAGCTCGCGGTAGCGGTACTGCTGGACCAGCTTCTGCGCGTCGCGGAACAGGTTCTGCAATTCCGGGCGCGAAGGCACGGTTCGATCGCCGGTGGCCTTCACCAGCACGTCCCACAGCGCCGAGCCGAAGGCCCGGCGGCGGGTATCGTCGCCCTGGTCGGCCACCTCGACTTCGGCCTCGTAGAGTTCGTCCACGTTCAGTGCGCGAACGCTGGGCGCCAGCACCAGCGCCAGCAGCGCGGGCACGATCACGACATGGTCACGGATCACTTGGGTGTAAAATGCCTGAATGGTTCGCGCCAATTCTAGCCCGGAACCCCTGACGCAGAAAATCGCCCCCGCGCGCGCGGCGTGTCCGCGCGCGTGAGCGAGAAACGCCCGGCGGGAGCCGGCCCGCTGACCTACCGCGACGCAGGGGTCGATATCGACGGCGGCAACGCGCTGGTGGAACGCATCAAGCCGGCCGTGCGCGCCACGCACACGGCGGGGGTGCTGGGAGGACTGGGCGGGTTCGGCGGCCTGTTCGAGTTGCCAACCGGCGCCTACCGCAACCCCGTGCTGGTGTCCGGCACCGACGGGGTCGGCACCAAGCTGCTGCTGGCCCAGGCCCATGCGCGGCACGGCGCGGTGGGCATCGACCTGGTCGCCATGTGCGCCAACGACGTGGTCGTGCAGGGCGCACGACCGTTGTTCTTCCTCGATTACTACGCCACCGGCCACCTCGAGCCGGACGTGGCCGCCGCCGTCATCGAAGGCATTGCCGCCGGCTGCCGCGAAGTGGGCGCCGCGCTCATCGGCGGCGAGACCGCGGAGATGCCGGGGTTGTACGCGCCGGGGGAGTACGATCTCGCCGGCTTCTGCGTGGGCGTCGTCGAGCGCGAAAAGCTCATCACCGGGGCGGCGGTCGCGCCCGGCGACCGCGTGGTCGCGCTCGCCTCCAGCGGGCCGCACGCCAACGGCTTTTCGCTCATCCGGCGAATCGTCGAGCGCGCCGGCGACCCGGCCGCCGAGCAGATCGACGGCGTTCCGCTGCTCGACGCCCTGCTGGCACCCACGCGCCTGTACGTCAAACCCCTGCTCGCCCTGATCGAGCACCTGCCGGTGCACGCGCTTGCCCACATCACCGGCGGCGGCATCGTGGAGAACCTGCCGCGGGTGCTGCCACCGGGGTGCGAAGCCCGCCTCGACGCGCGCACCTGGCGACGACCGGCCGTGTTCGACTGGCTGCAGCGCCACGGCGAAGTCGCCGACGACGAGATGTGGCGGACGTTCAACTGCGGCGTGGGGATGCTGGTGGTGCTGCCCGCCGCGCACGTGGCTGGCGCACTCGACCTGCTGGCGAGCCATCGGCAGGAGGCCTGGGAGATCGGCGCCATCGCGGCTCGCGAGGGCGCCGCTGCGGTGCGGATCGACCGATGAGCGCGTTGCCGGCCGCCGTGCTGGTCTCCGGCAACGGCAGCAACCTGCAGGCGCTGATCGATGCCAGCGCGGACGGCTCGATCGACTGCGAGATCCGGGCGGTGGTGAGCAACCGCCCCGGGGCGTTCGCCCTCACCCGCGCCCGCCGCGCCGACATTCCCGCCCACGTCCTCGAACACGGCCGATTCGCCAACCGTTCGGCGTTCGACGCGGCGCTGGCCGCGCTGCTGGTGCCCTACGCGCCGCGGCTGTTGATTCTGGCCGGTTTCATGCGCATCCTGAGCGCCGGGTTCGTCAGCCGCTACGCCGGTCGTATGCTCAATATCCACCCTTCGCTGCTGCCCGCCTACCCCGGGCTCGACACGCACGCCCGCGCGCTGGCCGACCGCGCCACCGAGCACGGCGCGAGCGTCCACTTCGTCACTGCCGAACTCGACGCCGGGCCGGTGCTCGTCCAGGGCCGCGTCGCGGTGCGCCCCGGCGACACCGCCGAATCGCTGGCCGAGCGGGTGCACGAGGTCGAGCACCGGATCTACCCTCGGGCCGTCGGCTGGATCGCCGAGGGGCGCGTCGAGTGCCGCGACGGCCGGATCTGGATGGATGGCGCTCCGTTGCCTGCGCCGGTGCGCCTGTGAGCACCGGGCTGCGAGGCAGGCTGGGACACGCCGCGCTGGTCGCGCTCGTGTGCGCGAGCGCGAGCGCCGCGCTCGCGACGCCGGGCGCCTTTTCCGCCCGCTACGCGGTGCATCACGGCGGTATGCGCGTGGGCGACCTGGCGATGAGCCTCACGCCCAACGGGGCCGGCTGGCTGTTCGAGACCCGGGTCAAGCCGAACGCGGTCTTCGCGTTGATGAGCAGCGCCAAAGTGCGCGAGCGTTCGGAACTCGAGCTGACGGGAGGCGTGCTGCGCCCATTGGCCTACCGCTACAGCGACGGCGAGGCCAAGCGCGAGGTCTCGAGCTTTTTCGACTGGGCCAACGAGCGGCTGGTCAGCCAGCGCGGCGGCAAGCCGTTGCAGGTGGCGCTGCCCGCCGGCGCATTCGACCGCCTGTCGGTGTTCCTGGCCGCGGGACAGGCATTGCGCGAAGGGCACGGCGAGTTCGCCATCCCGGTCGCCGAGAAGGGCAAGGTACGCACCCGTACCTACCGCCACGAGGGTGACGAAACCGTTGACCTCGGGTCGCACGAAATCGCCGCCCTGCGGGTACGCGAGGTCCGCGAGCCGGACAAGACCTACACGGTGGTGTGGTACGCGCCGGCGCTGGAGTTCCTGCCGGTGCGTATCGAAAGCTACCGCAAGGGCCGGTTGGCGGGGCGCCTGGAGCTGATCTCGCTCGATTTCGCCGATCAGTCGAAGCCGTAGCGCACCCCGAAACCGACCCGCAGGTCCGCGCCCTCGCCGTCCGGGGCGCGCTCACTCAGCGCCACCTGCGTCGACACCGACGCCGACCAGCCCCGGCGGGCGATCCCGGCCCGCGCCGCGGCGAACCACGTGCTGCCGTCGTCGGCCAGGCGGCTGCCGTCCGCGTCGGCGCCGGCGTTGAGGTATTCCGCATCGAGTCCCACTGCCGTGCGCGCCTGCAAACCGCGCCAATCGAACCGGTGGCGACGTTCGAGGCGCAGGTACCAGAGGCTGCCGGGTAGCGAGCCGTCGCTCAGCGGGAGGAACCGCTCGAAGGCCACGGAGACGGCGAGACTGCGGGCCGCCGGGGCGGATTCCGCCAGCACGCCGAGATGGCTGCCGGTCAGCAGGTGCGGGTAGCGGCCGGCGTCGCCGGCGTTGAAACGGGCGCCGGCCGTCACGGCGAGCGCTACCCGCCCGGGCAGTGGCGCACGGTAGACCGCGTAGGCAAGGCCCTGGTTGTGGGCGGTGCTCCAGCGCGTGTCGCTGTCGTCGAGACCGATCGGCATGGTGGCGCCGCCCCACCAGGCGGCGGCGACGGCGTGCTGGAATTCCAGCCGCGTCACCCGCTGATCGACCTCTCCGGACTGATAACCGGTCGCCAGACCGACGCCGTCGCCGGGCGTGGCCTCGACGAGCGGGGCGAACGCGTGCACGCCCGGCCCCCCTCCCAGGCAAAGGATCGCCGCCAGGCACCCGCACGGGAGGTGTCGATCACGCCACATAGGCGCTCTAGCGGCCGGCGCGGGCGAAAGCGTAGAGGGTGCATGCCCGCTGCGCCCGGGGTCGCGGCCTGCCGACGGCCGGCCGCGACGTCGGACATCAGCCGGGCTCGGGCATGATGCAGGACAGCCGGCGATGCTGCAGCACCGGGAAGTTGCTGCGGGTACGGGCCAGGCGCTCGCGATCGAGGCGCGCGCTCAGCACCCCGGACCCGCTCGGCAGGCTCGCGATCACCGTCCCCCACGGGTCGATGATCATGCTGTGACCCCAGGTCTCGCGCCCGTTCACGTGGTAACCGCCCTGGGCGGCCGCCACCAGGTAGCTGAGGTTCTCGATGGCCCGGGCGCGCAGCAGCGGCTCCCAGTGCGCCTGGCCGGTCACCCGGGTGAAGGTGCTCGGCACCACGGCGATCTCCATCCCGCCCGCCGCGAGGTGGCGGAACAGCTCCGGGAAACGCAGATCGTAGCCGACGGTCACGCCGATGCGGCCGAACGGCGAATCGAGCAGCAGCGCCGTGTTGCCCGCCTGCACCGTCGCCGATTCGTTGTAGCTCTCGCCGGCCTGCTCGATGTGCACGTCGAACAGGTGCAGCTTCGCGTAGCGGCCCGCGCAATGCCCGGCCGCGTCGTACACCACGCAGGTCTCCCGCAGGTGCTGCGGATCGTCGCCCGCGAGCGGCACGGTGCCGCCGACCAGCCAGACTTCGTGGCGAAGCGCGGCTTCGGCCAGGAAGTCCTGGATCGGCCCGCTACCGGGCGTTTCCACGGCCCGCAACTGGTCGGCGTCGCTCATCGCCATCAGCGCGAAGTGCTCGGGCAGCACGATCAGGCCGGCGCCGTGCTCGGCGGCGAACTCGATGTGCCGCCGCGCCTCCAGCAGGTTGGCCTGCACGTTGGGACCTGACGCCATCTGCACCGCGGCGACGGTCATCGCCCGGCTCCGCGCTCGACGACGAGTTGCACGCTGTCCGGCACGCCGCTACCGGCGACGGTGCGGATGCGCGCCGAGGGAATGCCGAAAGACACCAGCCAGTCCTGCAACTCCAGCGCCCACAGCAGGCCCGCTTCGCCGCCGGGATAGCGGATCTCGACACGCGCTGCGGCGGTGTCGTCGAACTCGCTCAGCAACGCGCGTACCGGCTCGAGAGCGAGCAGCGCGTCGCCGCTGCGCGGCCGCGTCCAGGTCTCGGCATCCAGCGTATAGGTGCCGGCCTGCGCGCTGTTGGCAAGCAGCAGCACGCCGAGCAGCGCCGCGCGTGAGAGGGCGGCGCCGCGCACTCGCGCCGGC
>JBFJWO010000100.1:0-11990 GCA_041623575.1 Gammaproteobacteria bacterium | reverse complement strand
CGCGTCACCGGCGCCAGCTCCATGACCAACCACGCCGCGTTCGCCCACGCCGACGCGCCGCTGTTCCTGTTTCACCTGCTGGAGTTCTCCGACGTCGAGTTCGATCTCGACATCGAGGCGCTGAACCAGCGCTGGTCGGACCCCGACAACATCGACAGCTGGAGCCAGCTGGTGATCAAGCACACCGAGGACAGCGTCGATCGCGTCACCGCCGCACCGGAGTCCGGCATCTGGCGGCTCGGCGACAACGGGCAGGTCAGCTACGCCCGCTTCGACTACCACCGCCGCGCGGTGGAGACCGAGCGCGAGGGGTTTTACCTGCGCATCAGCGGCCCCGGCGACTATCGCTACGAGGGCGCCGACCTCGGCATCCTGATCACGCGCGGGCGGCTGATGAACGACGACTTCACCCTGAACGACCGGGCCAGGGCCTGGATCAAGGGTTTGCGCGCGCACTACGCGGGACAGTCGCTCGACGCGGCACAGTACTCCGAGGCGCCCGTCGCGCTCGAAGCCGGGGCCTTCAAGATCCTCTGAGCGGGGCACGTGCAGCTCGAGTTCCAGGCACTCGGCGAAGACGAGCCGGGGCCGGTCTGGGCGCGGTTGTGGGCCGCGCACTGGCCGTCCTACCAGCAGTGGTTCCTGTCGGAGGGCGACGCTGCGCGGCCGAGCTACCTGGCCTCGATTCGCCAGCTGAAAGCCCACATGCCCGAGCTCGTGCCGACCTACGAGCGCCTCGTCGAGCTTGCCGGCGGCAGCGACTCCGCGGCGAGGTTCCTGTCGCTGTATCGCCCGCCGCCCTACCTGTCCGGCTGCTCGCAGGCCGTTTGGCTGGGCGACGAGCCGTTCCTGGTCCGCAACTACGACTACAGCCCGCACCTGTGCGAAGGCACGCTGCTGCTGAGCAACTGGAACGGGCGCCGCGTGATGGCCATGGTCGATTGCCTGTGGGGCGTGGTCGACGGCATGAACGACGCGGGCCTGGTGGTCTCGCTCACCTTCGGCGGGCGGCGCGTGGTGGGCGAGGGCTTCGGCGTGCCGCTGATCCTGCGCTACATCCTGGAGTTCTGCGAGGAGTCGAGCGAAGCGGTCGAGGTCCTCAAACGCATCTCCCCGCACATGGCCTACAACGTCACCGTGCTCGACCGCGCCGGTAATTTCCGCACCGCGTTCCTGTCGCCCGACCGCGAGGCGATCATCCGCCCGCTGCCCATCGCCACCAATCACCAGGGCCACATCGAGTGGCACGCGCACGCCCGCGCCACCGCCTCGCTGGAGCGCGAACGCTTCCTGTTCTACCGCCTCGCCGACAGCGACGAGACCGCCGACGGGCTCATCGCGGCCTTCCAGCGCGAACCGCTCTACAGCACCCGTTACAAACGCGGCTTCGGCACGCTCTACACCGCCGTCTATCACCCCCAACGCGGCGCCATGGAATTGCGCTGGCCGGGAATCCTCTGGCCGCACGCGTTCGATGACTTCAGCGAGGGCAACCGGCGGATCGGCTACCGCGGCGGGCCGGTGCCGCCGTCGGGGTTCTGAGTCGCGGGACTTGCCTGAACTCTTGCTCAACCGATTCGAGTTCGGGTCGAGACCCGTTTCGATCGTGACCTTCTCGACCGGATCGACGATCTATCCGCTCGGCAGGCTGGCTTGAAGGCCGGCGAATGGACGGGCTCTTTCGTTTCGCGAGTGCCATCGAGCGGGACCCGGCCATCGATGCCTGGATGGCGGAACAGCCGGATGAGCTGGGTGCTATCGCGCGCTATTGGTTCGACGTTCTGCGCGATTGCGGAAACGACGTACGCGAATTGCTGCACGACGGCCATC
Source organism: Gammaproteobacteria bacterium (assembly GCA_041623575.1). Taxonomy (GTDB): domain Bacteria; phylum Pseudomonadota; class Gammaproteobacteria; order JAHELT01; family JAHELT01; genus JAHELT01. Next base: position 10,160 of record JBFJWO010000100.1, on the reverse strand, counting down.
CCACCGCGTGCGTCGACGATGCCGCCTTCGCCTACGTCAATGCATTCAAGGCCCATGTCAACGTGGGTTTCTTCCGCGGCGCCGAACTGCCGGATCCTGCGCGGCTGCTGGAGGGCACCGGCAAGTACATGCGCCACGTCAAGCTCAGACCCGGCGGCGCCGTCGATACCGGTGCCCTGACAAAGCTCATCGAGTCTGCCTATGTCGACATGAAGCGGCGTCTCGAAGGGCGGTAGGTTGCCGGGGTCGACCACCGCTCTCGCTGCACGCCGCCCTCGAGGGCACCGCTGAGGGTCCGGGATCGACGCAAGCACCGCTCGCGTTTCAGGCGTGCGGGTCTTTCAGCAGGATGCGCGCGGCCATCGCTTTCATCCGCTCGACGTAGCGTTTGGTCGACCAGCCGCATTCGAGGGTGAGGTTTTCCCAGTTCGGCACCTGCAGCAACGTCCACAGCACGTCCGTGGCGCTCTTCGGTGTCCAGGGCGCCGCCAGGGCGCCTTCGGCATGCAGCGCCTCGGCAACGGCCCGGCAACCGTCGCGCATCGCCGCCATCCGGTCGTCCCACGCGGCACCCGCCGCTGCATCGGTGTCCTTCGCCAGCAGCAGCGCCTTGGCGACGCCGTAGATGTCCGGGACGTAGCGTCCCCAGAACTCGACATAGAGGCCGAGGCGTTCGGTCCCGGACGCCGCAGCCCGCGACGGGGCGAGCCGGCCCTCGAGGTCGAGCGATTCGTCCAGGTGGCGCGTCGCCGCCACCAGCAACTGCGTGCGTGAGGCGAAATGCAGGTAGACCGCCTGGCGCGAGATCCCGGTCTCGGCGGCGATGTCGCCCATGCGCACCCCTCGCCCGCCCTGCTGTTCGAGCATGCGAACGGTCGCATCCAGGATGCGGGTACGGGTTTCGACTGTGCTTGACATGGCGTCAAGTGTGCTCTAGGGTTGACAACGTGTCAATTGACACTGTGTCAAGTCAACGAAAGGAGACCCTCATGAAACCGAATCACACCGCAACGCCACGCGGGCCGACCCTGGTACTCGGTGGCAGCGGCAAGACCGGCCGCCGGGTGGCCGAGCGCCTGAGCGCGCGCGCCGTACCGACCCGCATCGCCTCGCGTTCGAGCACGCCTGCTTTCGACTGGAACGACCGCAGCACCTGGGACGCGGTGCTGCGAGGCGTGAGCGCGGCCTACATCTCCTACGCCCCGGACCTCGCGATTCCCGGCGCGGCGGACGCTATCCGTGCTTTCGTCGACCAGGCCGTCGAGGCGGGCGTCGAGCGACTCGTCCTCCTGTCCGGTCGCGGCGAGGAAGAAGCGCAGCGCTGCGAGCGCATCGTGCAGGGTGCCGGCGTCGAGTGGACCGTGGTCCGTGCCAGCTGGTTCGACCAGAACTTCTCCGAAGGCGAGTTCCGCGCCATGGTCGTGGACGGGGCGATCACGTTACCGGCCGGCGACGTGGCGGAACCGTTCGTCGACGCAGATGACATCGCGGACGTTGCCGCCGCCGCGCTGACCGAAGACGGTCACGACGGCGAGATCTACGAAGTCACGGGCCCGCGGCTGCTGACCTTTGCCGAGGTGGCGAAAGAGATCTCGCGCGCCAGCGGGCGCGAGGTCCGGTTCGTGCGGGTCGCGAAGGAGGACTTCGCCGCCGCCCTGGCACGATCCGGCGCGCCGCGGGAGATCGAGTGGCTGCTCGGCTACCTGTTCGACACCGTGCTCGATGGCCGCAACGCCTGCCTGGCCGACGGTGTCCAGCGCGCGCTGGGCCGCGAACCCGGCGACTTCGCCGACTATGCGCGCCGGGTCGCCGCCTCGGGCGTGTGGAGTACCGCGGCGTGAACGCGCTGGTCCCCTTGCTCGGGACGCTCGCCCTGCTCGGCAGCGCACTGGTGGGCGGCGTCTTCTTCGCCTTCTCGAGCTTCGTCATGAAAGCCCTGGGGCGCCTGCCCTCGCCGCAGGGCATCGCCGCCATGCAGTCGATCAACGTGGTCGTCATCAACCGCAGTTTCCTGGGGGCGTTTTTCGCCACCGCAGTGCTGTCGTTGGCGATGGCCGGGTTGGCCGTCGCGGGATGGGATCGCCCGTCGGCGCTGTTCCATCTCGGTGGCGCGGTTGCCTACGTTGCCGGTACGTTTCTCGTGACCATCCGCGGCAACGTGCCGCTGAACGACCGGCTCGCGGCAACTACCGTCGACGATCCCCGTGCGCCCGGGATCTGGGCGCACTATCAGCAACGATGGACGATGTGGAACCACGTTCGCACGCTCGCCGCAATGATCGCGGCGCTGCTGTTCACCCTGGGCCTGATATCGGACGCAGGCGCGTGACGGCGCTGCGCGACCCCGGCACACCCGGCGCTGCGGCCATCGGCCAGCGGCGCCCGGGTGCCGCCCTTACGCCGCCGTACGGGCTCGAACCCGACCCGGAACCGGTCCGTTACGGCGGCGCAGCGCCGACGTACGCCTCGGCCTCGATCTCGACCTCGTAGTCGCCGACCAGGCGCGAGACCTCGACCAGCGTGTTGGCCGGCAGCACGTCGGCGAAGTAGCGTCCGTGCACACGGCTCGCCTCCTCCCAGCGCGCGCAGTCCTTCATGTAGATGCGGGTACGGACCACGTCGTCGAGCGAACCGCCGAGCGCTTCGAGGCTCGCCGCGATCTTGTCGAGCGTGTAGACGCTCTGGCCGCGCACGTCGCCCGGGCACACCGCGCGGCCGGCCCCGTGGGTCGCGGTGGTGCCGCTCACGAGCACCCGCCGGCCTTCGCGCAGGGCGCGGCTGAAGCCGCACACCGACTCCCAGCGCACGCCCGACCCCACCCGCCAGCGTCCCGGTCGACCGGGTACGGGCTCGGCGCGAAAGGCGCGTTCGACCTGCCCGAGATGGTGCCCGAGGTCGCCCGAAGCGGTCAGGTAGGGCGGCTTGCGGTACTCCTGGCCACAGTCACCCGGGATCGGCGCGAGGTCCGCCAGCGCGGCGTCGATGCGCTCGTGATCGTACGCCGTGAGCGCAAAGCCGCCGAGCGCGAGATTGTCGGCCCGGTGCTCGCGCTCGGTCAGCCGAGCACCGACGATGACCGCCCCGACCGCCGGCTGCTCGAGCACCCAGCGGGTGGCGACGTTGGCTATCGACACGCCGTGTTCGACCGCCACCGCCCGCAGCGCCTCGAGCAGGCGCTGGAACACGGCCCAGCCGCCGGCGGCCTCGATGAAGCGGCGGTACTTCATCTTGCTCCAGTCGGCGGCCTCACCCGGGTCGGCGACTCCGAGCCAGCGCTCGCCGAGCCAGCCGCCGGCGAGCGTGCCGTAGGCGAGCAGCCGCACGCCCCGTTCCAGGCACAGGCGGGTCATCTCACCGAGCGCACGGCGATCGAGCAGCGAGACACAGACCTGGTTGGTGACGATCGGGTAACCCTCGGCGAGCAGCAGGTGCAGGTGATCGCTGTCGAAGTTGGTGACGCCGAGGTGGCGAATTCGGCCTGTCTCGCGCAACCGCGCCAGCTCGTCGCAGCAGTCGAGGTAGCCCGGGTGCTCGAAGCGCCACCAGTGCAGCTGCAGGAGGTCGATGCGCTCCACGCCGAGCCGCCGGGCACGCTCGTCGACCCCCGCGGCCACGACCTCGGGCGTCATGGCGCCGGGCGCCGGGCACCACTTGGTGAGCAGCGTGGGCTCGGGGCCGCCGCGGGCTAGCGCACGGCGCGCCTCGCCCGCGATCAGCTCCGCGCTGCCGTAGTGGTCCGCCATGTCGAAGGTGTCGAACCCGGCGCGCGCGTAATCCACGAGCGCATCCGCCGCGCCGGCGAGCGGCAACTGCCCGGCCTCGCGCTCGAGATCGGCCACCTGCCACAGCCCGGTGATCACCCGGCTGACCTCGAGCCCGGGCGCGATCTCCGTGCGCTCGGGCACCTGTCGGTGCTCCTGTGTCACGCCGGGTCCGTCGATGCGCAGTCGCGTCGAAAAGGCCGGCAGTCCGCGTGCAAAAGCGTCCCCGGCGGCCGCGCACGGGTGTCCGGCCGGTGGGCGGGGCATCCTTGCCCGCCCGTTCGGCCCGCTCCCGCCGGGCGCCTACTTGCCCAGCGAGGCGATGAAATCGTTGACGTCCTGCAGGGTGTAATAGGCCGCCTCCTCGGTGCCGCCGGCGCTGAATTTCCAGGCCAGCGCGGGCGCCGAGACGTCGCCGTTGGCGTCGAAGCTGACGGCCCCGGTCGCGCCCTGGTAGGAGATGTTCTCGCCGCGGGCGAGCGCAGCCCGGGCCTTCTGCAGGCCGGCCTTGTCGGGAAACACCGCCATGCCGGCCGGGTCGGTGATGCGCGGCACCTGGGCGGCGATCTTGTCGCCGGCGAGCTCGGGCGCCGCGTCCATCGCGAGCAGCGCGATCATCACCGCGTCGAAGATATTGGGCAGACCGGGGCCGTTCGGTTCGGCGGCGAAACGCGCCTTGTAGAGCGAGGTGAAGCCCGCGGCGGACTCGGTGCGCGGCGGCGCGGAGTCGTGACCGACGGCCTTGCCGAGGTACTTGAAGCCGACCGCGTCGCGGTACTCATCGGACTTGAGCGAGTTCGCCAGCACCAGCTCCTGGGTGCCGCCGAGCGAGATCCATTCGCGCGTCACCGCGGTGCCTTCGGTCGGGTAGAGCGCCATGTAGACGGCTTGCGGGCGCGTGCCGAGCGCCTGGGTGACCTCCGGGCGATACGACGGCTGGCCGTCGTTGATCGCCACCGACGCGGTGACCTTGATCCCGAGCGACTCGAGGTCGTTCTTCACCAGGCGCCCGATGTCCTGCCCCCAGTCGTCGTTCTTGTAGAAGATGGCGACGTTGGAGTAGCCCCGCTCGCGGATCAGCATGGCCGCCACCGCGGCCTGGTTGCGGGTGGTCGCGAAGGTGCGATACCACAGCCCCCTGGTCTTGCCCTCGGCGGCCAGCGCCGTGAACGCGGTGGACGAAGAGCAGCACGAGATCTGCATCACCTTCGAGGGCACGGTGACCGAGGTCAGGATCGGCATGGACACGCCGCTCGAGACCGCACCGATCAGCAGCGGCACCCGCTCGAGGTCGACCAGTGCCTTGGCGGCGTCGACGCCGACCTTGGGGTCGACCTGGGTGTCGCGCAGGATCATCTCGATCTTGCAGCCTTTGACGCCACCCGACTCGTTGTAGAGGTCGACGGCGAACTGCGCCGTCTCGGCGATGGGACGGCCCCAGTCGACCGAGGTCGGCAACACCGCGCCGATCCGGGTCGTGCACTCGGCGGCACCGGCCTGCGGCGCGGCCCAGGCGAGGCCCGCCAGGGCGAGCGCGCAGACCAGTCGTGGGCTGACGATAGTCATGGGTTCTTCTCCTCCTGCTCGGAAAACGTTCTTGTCGGCTCATCGGCGTGCGCGCGCGTCGTGCGCGACACCGTCAGTTCCTCCGGCAACAGGCCGCGGGGGCGCAGCAGGAGGGTGACGACAATTATGAGGCCTATGAGAATATATTGAAGCGTTCCGGCGTACAGTTGCACGCCGCGCGGCGCGAACTCGGCGAGTCCCCAGCCGCTCGCGACCCAGGCCCCCCACACGATCAGGGTGCCGAGCACCGCGCCGCGGTTGTTGCCGCTGCCGCCCACGATGAGCATGGCCCAGATCTGGAACGTCAGGATCGGGGCGATGTCCTGCGGGCTGATGAAGGCATAGAAGGTCGCGTACAGGCAGCCGGCGAGACCCATCACCATCGAGCCCAGCACGAACGACTGCAGGCGCACCCAGGCCGGCGACTTGCCGAGCGAGCGCGCCGCCACCTCGTCCTCGCGCACGGCCCGCAGCAAGCGCCCGAACGGCGAGCGCACGAGGCGCTCGAGCATCGCGTAGACCCCGACCAGCGTCACCATCACCAGCGCGAGGAAGAAGACGCTGAAGGCGAAGGTGTCGCCGATCTGCTCCTCCAGCGGGCGCGAGAACCCGCGCAGGCCCTTGGCGCCCCCGGTGATGTACTCGGCGTTGCGCGCGAAGCTCTCGATGGCGACCGCGATACCGAAGGTGGCGATCGCCAGGTAGTCGTGGCGCAACCGGGTCGTGGCGAGGCCGACCAGCACCGCGAGCGCGCCGGCGACCGCGACGCCCCCGGCCACCGCCAGCGGGTAGGGCAGGCCGAACCCGCCGAAGCCGTCGGCCCTGGCCGGGCCGCCCAGCAGCACCATGCCGTACGCCCCGGCGGCGAAGAATGCCACCACGCCGCCGTTGAACAGCCCCGTGTAGCCCCACTGCAGGTTCAGCCCCAGCACCGCGATGGCGAGGATGAGCGCGATGGTGAGGAAGAAGATCAGGTAGGAGGCGACGCCGATCACGCGCGTTCCCCGAACAGCCCGCGCGGGCGCACGTACAGGGCAGCAAGGATGATCAGGAACGGGATCGCGGGCTTGTAGCCGGCCGGGATCACCAGCAACGCGAGGCTGGAGGCGAGCCCGACCAGGAACCCGCCGAGCACCGCGCCGTACACGCTGCCGATGCCCCCGACGATCGCGGCGGCGAACAGCGACAGCACCAGGTCGCGGCCCATCACCGGGCTCAGCTGGTTGTTGAGCCCGTAGCAGACCCCCGCCACGGCGGCCAGCCCACCGCCGATGACCCAGGTCAGCACGATCATGCGCTGCAGGTTGATGCCGTTGACCTGCGCCAGCAACGGGTTCTCCGAGACGGCGCGCAACGCGAACCCGAAAGGCGTGCGCGACAACACCAGGTGCAAGGCCAGCATCAACGCGAGCGCCACGCCGAGCACCAGCACCTGGTCGGGCTTGATCAGCACCAGCGGGTCGGTGCTCAGCACCATGGCGAAGGCGATCTCGTCGCTGTAGTGGCGCGCGTCGAGACCGAAGGTGAGCGCGATCAGGTTGCGCACGATCAGCGCGACGCCGAACGAGGCGAACACCATGGTAAGCGGCCCGGCACGCTCGCGCAGGCGCCGGAACACCAGTTGGTCGATGACGACCGCACCCAGCCCGGTCACCAGCATCGCCGCCAGCACGGCGATCGCCAGCGTGCCGCTGAGCGTCAGGCCGCCGATCTGCCCGGCCAGCGCCGGCACCAGCGCCTGCACCGCGGCATCGAGGGTCAGCGCGACGTAGGCACCGAGCGAGAGCAGCTCGGCGTGCGAGAAATTGGCAAAGCGCAGGATGTGCATGACCAGGGTGAGGCCGATCGCACCGAGCGACAGGATGGCGCCCACCAGCACGCCGTCGAACAGCCCCTGGATCACCGGTCCGCGCCCGGCGTGGCGAAGCGCCGCGCCCCGAGGTAGATCTCGCCCACCACGGGGTCGTGCAGCAGCTCGTGCGCCGGCCCGTCCAGCTGGTTGCGCCCCTCGGCCAGCACGTAGGCCCGCTCGGAGATCGCGAGCGCCGCCCGCGCGTTCTGCTCGACCAGCAGCACGCACACGCCGTCGGCGGCGATCGAGCGGATCAGCGCGAACACCGCCTGCGCGGCCTTGGGCGAGAGGCCTGCCGTCGGCTCGTCCATCAGCACCAGGCGCGGGCGCGCGACCAGCGCCATCGCGATGGCCAGCATCTGGCGCTGCCCGCCGGACAGGGTGCCGGCTTTTCTGCGACGCTTGTCGGCCAGCACCGGGAACAGCTCGTACATGGCCGCGATCCGCCCGGCGCGCTCGCCCGGCAGGCGTTGCGCGGACAGCACCAGGTTCTGCTCCACGCTGAGCTGCTGGAACACGTTGGCCGTCTGCGGAACGTAGGACACGGCGTGCTGCGCGAGCCGATCCGCGCGTATCCCGACGAGGCTGCGCCCGGCGAAGCGGATGCTGCCGGACTCGATGGGCAACAGCCCCGCGATGGCCTTGATCAGGGTCGACTTGCCGGCGCCGTTCGGGCCGATCACCGTGACCACCTCGCCGGCCGTCGCGTGCAGCGACAGGTCGAACACGATGGGCAGCCCGCGCACGTAGCCCGCCACCAGTCCCTCGATCTCGAGGCGCACTTCAGACATGCGGCAGCTCGCCCAGGTAGGCATCGCGCAGGCCCGGGTCGTTCACGGCCTCGCGGCTGCTGCCCTCGAAGATCACCTTGCCGCCGGCCATGGCGATGATCGGGTCGCAATGGCCCATGACGAAGTCCATGTCGTGCTCGATGACGAAGAACGTCATGCCGCGTGCGTTCAACTCGCGGATCTTCTCGATCAGCACCTGGGTCAACGCCGGGTTGACGCCGGCGGCCGGCTCGTCCAGCAGGATGAGGCGCGGCTCGCCCATCAGGATACGGGCGAGCTCCAGCAGTTTCTGCTGCCCCCCCGACAGGCGCCCGGCGGCCGAACCCGCCACCGCGGCGAGCGTGGTGAAGTCGAGGATCTCGAACGCGCGGCGCATGATGGCGCGTTCCTGGCGGCGTACCCCGGCCGGGCGCAGCAACGCCGACCAGAACCGTTCGCCGGCCTGGCCCGGGGTCGCCAGCATCAGGTTCTCGAGCACCGTCATCTCCGCGAACGGGCGCGGGATCTGGAAGGTGTGCGCCAGGCCGAGGCGAAACACCCGCTCCGGCGTCAGCGCATCGATCCGCTCGCCGTGCAGGCGGATGCTGCCGGTCAGCGGCACCGCGGCCCCGACCACGCTGTTGAACAGCGTGCTCTTGCCGGCGCCGTTGGGACCGATGAGCCCCGTGATCGAGCCGGCGGCGACGGCGAGCGACACGTCGTCGACCGCGCGCAGCGCGCCGAACGCGGTAGTCAGGTGGTCGATCTCGAGCGCCAGCATGCCGGGCGTCGTCTCAGGTGTTGAGGTCGTATTTCATGATTCGCCCGTGACGACCCTCGCGGTCGCGTTCCAGGCCGTAGACCGGCCCGCCCGGGCCCCGGCGCCGTGCGAGGATAGCCGAAATACGCTCGCGCTCGGCGTCGTCCAGGGCGAAGTCGAACACCGCCAGCGTCTGCGGCAGGCGCCTCGCGTCGCGCGCGCCGATGATGACCGCGGCGACCCGCGGCTGGTCCAGCACGTAACGCGCGGCGACCGCACCCACCGTCACGCCGTGGCGCGAGGCGATGTCGGCCAGCACCTGCAGGAGATCCTGGAAGAGCGTCCAGGGACCGAACTCGTCGATGATCAGCCGGTACTTCACCAGCGAGCGGTTGTCGAAGGCGAAACCCGGGTCCTCGCGCCCCAGCCAGGCCTCGGTGAGGAACCCGCCGGCCAGCGTGCCGTAACACAGCATCGCGAGATCGTGCCCCGCGCACCACCGCGTGAAGTCGCCCGCTGGGCGCTGATCGAGCAGCGAGTACTGCACCTGGGTGCTGATCACCGGCAGGCCCGCGGCCAGGAACGGCTCGGTCTGCGCAGCGTCCCAGTTGGTCACGCCGAGGTGTTCGATCTTGCCCTGTTCGCACAGTCGGGCGAGCGAGTCCAGGACCTCCAGCGGGCGCCCCAGTGTCAGGTCCCACCAGTAGAACTGCACCAGGTGCAGGCGCTCCAGGCGCAGGCGCGCCAGGGAGCGCTCGACGATGGCCTCGACGTCGCGGGCCGTGAACGTCGCCAGGCGCGCCAGGTCCGGCACCAGCTTGGTGTGTACCTTGACGCGCTCCGCCGCCTCGCTGCCGCGCGCGCGACGCAGGCGGTGCAGGAACTCGCCGATCATCTCCTCCACCCCGGTGTAGATGTCGGCGCAGTCGAAGCACTCGATGCCGGCGTCGAGGAACGCCGCCATGTCGCCGATCGCCCGCTCGCGATCGTAAGCGCCGTGCCCGCCGGCGAGTTGCCAGCCTCCCTTGATGACCCGCGAGACCTCGTAGCCGGGCCGCAGCGCGTAGCGTTCAACCGTCATCGCGCGGTGTCTCCGGCGTCTGCCAGTAGGGCGTCGCGCGCCGCTCCGGCAGGCCGGTCGTCGCCGCGTGGCTGAAACGCCGCCGGCCGGTGCGGGTGATGCGAAACCGCCCGCCGCAGTGGGGGTCCGGGCAGGCGATCTCGGTGTCGGTGGTCATCCAGTCGTGGGCGTCGGTGTCGCGCTGGCGCGCGGGCAGGAACGGCAGCAGCGCCGCGAGCGGGTACATGGGAAAGCCGCCCCCGGGGCCGAACACGAGGTTCTCGCCCTCGACCCGGAACGAAGACCCGGCGGGATGATTGCAGACCATCGGCTTGTCGCCGGCGAGCACCACCACCTCGAGGTCGTACAACCAGAATCCGTCGTCAGCCAT
>JBFJWO010000099.1:0-11999 GCA_041623575.1 Gammaproteobacteria bacterium | reverse complement strand
CATCTCGACGCTGGTCTTCTGGGACCGCGTGGGGCGCATGTTCGACGCCAGCTACGAGAGCATCTTCTACGACGGCATCTTCCTCACCATCGTCGGCCAGTCGACGTTCATCGCCGCCTACAGCATGCTGGTGTTCATCTCGCGCCTGCAGCGCTTCGATTCGGCGCAGGAAGAAGCCGCACTCGATCTCGGCGCCACCCACGTGCAGGCGTTTCGCAAGGTGCTGCTGCCCTTCCTGCGCCCGGCGATCGGCTCCGCCGCGGTGCTGGCGTTTCTCGCCTCGTTCGAGAACTACAACACCACCGTGTTCACCGTGGTCTCCGAGAGCACCCTGACCACCGTGCTCGCGAGCAAGGTGCGCTACGGCATCAACCCCTCGATCAGCGCGCTGGCGGTGATCATCGTGGTGGTCACGCTGGTCGGCGCGGCGTTCTACGAGATCGCCAAGCGCCGCGAGATGCGCGCGGAGAAAGCCGCGCAGAAAGTCGCCGCCGGCGGCAAGCACGTCGCGCAGCGGAGCTTCTTCGCCGAGCCGGCACTGCTGGTCCTGGTGCTGGTTTTCGTCGCCGGTCTCGGCACCGTATACTTCTCCGGCACGCTGGGCGTGGAAGAGTGCAAGGTGGCGGTCAAGGAGGAGAAGCAGCGTCGTGCGGCCGAGCGCATCCGCGAGCGCGAGACGCTGGAGATGTTCCGGGACGCGCGCCCGGGGCAGCAGGCGCCCGCAGCACCCGTCGCGCCGGCTCAGGCCGACGCACCGGCCGCGCCCGGCACCGAGGGATACCAGGGCATCTTCGCGCCGAGCAACCTCGAGGGCCAGGTCGGCACCCAGCCCGCAGCCGAGGAAGCGGCCCCTGGCACGGAGGGCTACCAGAGCATCTTCGCACCGAGTAATCTCGAGGGCCAGGTGAAGTCGTCCGAGGACGAGCAGCAGTAGCCGAGTCCCGCCGAACGCCGACAGCGTCTGATTTCCCGAGCATTCACAACATGAGCCTGCTTAGCACCTGTATCGGGGCGTACCCGAAACCCACCTACGTCAAGGTGCCCGACTGGTTCGGCGGCCAGGGTCCCGACACCGGCGACCCGACGGCGGCCTGGCAGGAGGCGATCGACGCGCTCGGCGGCGAGGCCGAGGAAGTGTTCGCGCGCGCCACGCGCGAGGCGGTCGAGGACCAGGTGCGCTGCGGGATCGACATCCCGACCGACGGCGAGATCCGGCGTGAGAACTACATCCACTATCACTGCCGGCACCTGGCCGGGATCGATTTCGGCAAGCTGACCGAGAAATCGCTGCGCGGCGGCAGCTACTCGGCACGGGTCCCGACCATCACCGGGCCGGTGAGCGCGCGCGAGCGCTTCCTGACCCGTGACTGGGAACTGGCGCAGTCGTTCACCAGCGCACCGGTCAAGATCACCCTGCCCGGCCCGATGACCATCGCCGACACGCTCGCCGACCAGCATTACGGCGACCCGGCCAGGCTCGGCGCGGACCTCGCCGCGGCGCTGAACGCGGAAGTGCTGGCACTTGCCGCGGCCGGCTGCGTGCACATCCAGATCGACGAGCCGGTGTTCGCGCGCTTTGCCCAGGCGGCGCTGGACTACGGGATCGAGAACCTGGAACGTGCCTTCCAGGACTGCCCGCCGGAGGTGACCCGCACCGTGCACGTCTGCTGCGGCTACCCGGACCGGCTGGACAACCCCAACTACCCCAAGGCGCCGCGCGAAGCCTACCTGCTGCTCGCCGACGCCATCGACGATTCCAGCATCGCCGCGGTGTCCATCGAGGACGCGCACCGGCCCAACGACCTGGCGCTGCTCGAGCGCTTTACCGCCACCCAGGTGATCCTGGGCGTCGTCGCCGTGGCCCGCAGCCGGGTGGAGCCCATCGACGAGATCCGCAACCGCCTCGAGGCCGCGCTCGACCACATCGACTCGCACCGCCTGATCGCCGCCCCCGACTGCGGCCTCGGGCTGCTGGGGCGCGAACGCGCGATGGCCAAGCTCAAGAACCTCGCGGCGGCCGCTCACTCCATCGGCAGTTACTGAGCGGCGGCGTCCCCGCCGGCTTCGCGCAGGCGCTCGGCCGTCGCCCGGCCTTCGTTGCGGCACCAGCCGCGGAACCCGCCGAGACCCCGGTTCTGCCACTCGGCGTGCGCCGCCTGCCAGGCGCGCGACTGGGCGGCAAGCTGGCGCTCGCGGGAAAACCCCGGGCGCTCGCGGAGATCGCGCAACCGGCGCTCGAACCCGGCCCGCGCGCCGGCGTCGCCCAGCCCGCAATAGGCGAGCAGCTCGCGGTCGTAGTAGAGCCGGGTGAGGGGTTCGGCCGGCGGTTCGGCCGCGCCGGCGGCGCCACCGGCGAGCAACAGCGCCAGGCTCAGGCCGAAGGCGCGCGCCACCGGCCCGGCGCTGTCACAGTCCGCGCCGCGTGATGCGGTGCTGGCCGGTGAGGCTGGTGGGCTTGCCGGCGTTGCGGGAAACGCGGGAAAGAAACTCGGCCTGCGAGAGGTTCTCGTCCTCGGGCGGCGGTTCCGCTTCGGGCTCGGGCGCCACCTCGTAGGCGTTGCGCCGCCGCCCGCGCCGCTCCGTCACCGAATCGAGGAACACCGGGCGCACCGTGCTCAGGAAGAAGAACGACAGGATGCTCACCGTCGCCAGCGCGGCCGGCTCGATGCGCATCAGCGGAATCAGCAGGTAGACCACCTGCAGCAGCGACACGGCCAGCAGGAAACTGACCCCGAGACGCAGCATGGCCATACCCATGCGTTCGTTGGGCCGGCCCTGGTAGAGCTTGAACACCGTCATGCTGAAGATCATCGCGGCGCTGAAGCACCCCGCGCGCAGCAACCACACCGCGAGTCCCGCATCCTCGCCGGCCTTGGGAAACAGCTCGAGATAGGCCGTGGCGAGCACCGCGGCGACAAAGACTGTCAGCTCGAGGACAATCAGCGCGACCGGGATTCGCACGGAGTTCTCGGAGATCCGGAAAGTGAGCATCCTGTTCCTCGCGATCGGCACCGGCGACAGCGCGGCAGTATACCACCGCGTCGCCAGCCCGCGGATCAGGTCTCGGCGCCGCTGTGGAAGTTGAAGACCGCCCCTTCACGGATGCCCGACGGCCAGCGCCCGGTCACGGTCTTGAGGCGCGTGTAGAAGTGCACGCCCTCGGGCCCGTGCACGGCGTGCGCGCCGAAGATCGAACGCTTCCAGCCACCGAAACTGTGGTAGGCGACCGGCACCGGGATCGGTACGTTGACGCCGACCATGCCGATGCGCGCCCGCCGGGTGAAGTCTCGCGCGGTGTCGCCGTCGCGCGTGAACACCGCGGCACCGTTGCCGTATTCGTGGTCGTTGACCAGTTGCACGGCGCGCTCGTAGTCCGGCACGCGCACCACGCTCAGCACCGGCCCGAAGATCTCCTCGCGGTAGATGCTCATGTCGGGCGTCACCCGGTCGAACAGGCAGCCGCCCAGGAAAAACCCGTTCTCGTAGCCCTGCAGCACCACCTCGCGACCGTCCACCACCAGCTCGGCACCCTCGGCGATGCCGGCGTCGACGTAGCCGCGGACCTTGTCCAGGTGCTCGCGGGTGACCAGCGGCCCCATCTCGGCCTCGGGGTCGGTGTAGGGGCCGAGCTTGAGCGCTTCGACGCGGGGGGCGAGCTGGCTGACCAGCCGGTCGCCGACCTCGTTGCCGACCGCCACCGCCACCGACACCGCCATGCAGCGCTCGCCGGCCGACCCGTAGGCCGACCCGATCAGCGCGTCGATGGTCTGGTCGACGTCCGCGTCCGGCATCACCACGAGATGGTTCTTGGCGCCGCACAGGGCCTGGACGCGTTTCCCGTGCGCCGTGCCCGTGTGGTAGACGTACTCGCCGATGGCGGTGGAGCCGACGAAGCTGACCGCTTCCACGCGCGGGTCGGTCAGCAGCGTGTCCACCGCCTCCTTGTCGCCGTTGATCACGTTCAGCACGCCGTCCGGCAGCCCCGCCTCGCTCATGAGCTCGGCCAGGCGCAACGGCACCGAGGGGTCTTTCTCCGAGGGCTTGAGCACGAAGGTGTTGCCGCAGGCGATCGCCACCGGGAACATCCACATGGGCACCATCGCGGGAAAATTGAACGGCGTGATGCCGGCGCACACCCCGACCGGCTGGCGCACCGCGAAGCTGTCCACGCCGCGCGCCACGCCTTCGGAAAACGCCCCTTTGAGCAGCTGCGGGATACCGCAGGCGAATTCCACGACCTCCAGGCCGCGGGTGACCGAGCCGCGCGCGTCGGCCAGCGTCTTGCCGTGCTCGGCGCTCAGCAACTGCGCCAGCTCGTCGAGGTGCTCGCGGATCAGGCCGCGAAACGCGAACAGCACCTGGGCGCGCTGCGAGGCCGGCGTCGCCGCCCAGCCGGGCAGCGCCGCTTCGGCCGCGGCGATCGCCTCGCCGACCTCCTCGCGCGAAGCGAGCGGCACGCGCGCGGCCACTTCCCCGGTCGCCGGGTTGAACACGTCGCCGAAGCGCCCCCCGGCCGCGCTGACGCGCTTGCCGCCGATGTAATGTTGCAGGGTCGTGGTTGCAGTCATTGCCTTCTCCCTCGGGTGCGCGCCTTCAGTACGTGCCCAGCACCTGGCGAAGGATACGACAGGCTTCGTCGATGTGCTCTTTTTCGGCCACCAGCGGCGGCGCGACGATGCCCGAGTCGCCGGTCATCTTGACGTGCATGCCGGCGGCGAACAGGCGCTTCTGGAACTCCCCGCCGCGCTTGCCGGGCGCGCCGTCCGGGGCCAGGTCGAAACCGGCGATCATGCCGTAGCCGCGGATGTCGGTGATCAGCTCGATGTCGCTCAGGGCAAACACGGACTCGAGGAAGTAAGGGGCCATCTCGGCGGCGCGCTCGAAAAGGCCCTCGCGCTGGTAGATGTCGAGGGTCGCGATGCCTGCCGCGCAGGCGGCCGGGTGCGCGGAGTAGGTGTAGCCGTGGAAGAACTCGACCGCGCCCTGCGGCGCGCCGTTGACGATGGTCTCGTAGACCGTATCGCTGACGGCGACCGCGCCCATCGGCTGGGCGCCGTTGGTCAACGCCTTGGCCATGGTCATGATGTCCGGCGTGACGCCGAAGCTGTGGGCCGCGAACGCCTTGCCGGTACGCCCGAAGCCGCAGATGACCTCGTCGAAGACCAGCAGGATGCCGTGGCGGTCGCAGATCTCGCGCAGGCGCTGCAGGTAACCCTTGGGCGGCACCAGCACGCCGGTCGACCCGGCGATGGGCTCGACGAAGCAGGCGGCGATGGTCTCGCGCCCGAACAGGTCCACCATGCGCTGCAGGTCCTCGGCCAGTTCGGCCCCGGTCTCGGGCTGGCCCTTGGTGAAGCGGTTCTCGGGCAGCCAGGTGTGGCGCATGTGCGCGACGCCCGCCAGTCCCGGGCCGAACGCCTCGCGGTTGCGTACCATGCCGCTCAACGAGGTGCCGCCGATGTTGACGCCGTGATAAGCGCGCTCGCGTGAGACGAAACGGTTGCGCTGGCCTTCGCCGCGCGCGCGGTGGTAGGCGTAGGCGATCTTCATCGCCGTGTCGACCGCTTCGGAGCCGGAGTTGCCGAAGAACACGTGATCCAGGCCCTCGGGCGTCAGCTCCGCCACCCGGCGTGCCAGCTCGAAAGCGAGCGGCTGGCCGGTCTGGAACGGCGGCGCGTAGTCGAGCTGGCGCAGCTGCGCGGAGACCGCGTCGGCGATCTCGGCACGCGCGTGCCCGGCGGCGCAGCAGAACAGGCCCGAGGAGGCGTCGAGCACCTTCTCGCCGTGGTGGTTCCAGTAGTAGACGCCCTCGCCGCGGGTGAACAATCGCGGCGCGGCCTTGAAATCACGGTTGGCCGTGAACGGCATCCAGAACTGCTCGAGGGAGTTGGCGGTGATCTTCATGGCTTGCGCTCCGTGGTGATCGCGCCCGGCCTGCCGGCGCCGGCCGGCGGCGGGGGTGCGGTATGCTCCGCGTCGACACTCAACTACACTGCAAATCCGCCTGCCCGAGTAGAGCCAGTTAGCGGGACTGTTATGGACCAGCCATGCGCGACCAACTGCTGCACCTGAGCGCCGGGAGCCCGCTCAGCCTGCAGGGCCAGGTGCGCGAGATCCTGGTCAAGGCCATCCTCGAAGGCCACATTCCCGCCGGCAGCGCCCTGCCGTCGGGGCGCAAGCTGGCCCGCCAGCTCGGGGTCGCGCGCAACACGGTGGTGCTCGCCTACCAGCAACTGATCGACGACGGCTACCTGGTCTCGCGCGAGCGCAGCGGCTACTACGTCAGCGAGGACATCCTGCGCGGCGCCGCCAGCCCGCCGCGGGGCGCGCCGGCGACCGGCCACGCCCCGGACTGGCGTGGCCGCCTGCGCGTGCACCCCAGTTCCCAGCGCAACGTCGTCAAGCCGCTCGACTGGCGCGACTACGAGTTCCCGTTCGTCACCGGCCAGTTCGACCCGGCGCGCTTTCCGCTGGCGGACTGGCGGGAATGCTGCCGGCGCTCGCTGCACGTGCGTGCGGTGCGTGACTGGGCCGGCGATGCCGTCGACGAGGACGACCGGTTGCTGATCGAGCAGATCCACACGCGCATCCTGCCGCGGCGCGGCGTGTGGGCCCAACCCGACGAGATCCTGGTGACGGTCGGCGCGCAGCAGGCGATCTACCTCCTCGCGCGGTTGCTGATCGGCGCCGACACCCGGGTCGGCATGGAGGACCCGGGCTACCCCGACACGCGCAACACCATCGCGCTCAAGACCCCACACCTCAGCGCGCTCGCCATCGACGACCAGGGGCTGGCGACCGGCGCGCAGCTGGGCGGGCTCGACTACGTGTTCGTCACGCCGAGCCACCAGTACCCGACCACCGTCACCATGCCGCTGGCGCGCCGTCGCGAGTTGCTCGAGCAGGCAGCGCGCGACGACTTCGTGATCGTCGAGGACGACTACGAGAGCGAAACCAACTACGTGGACGAACCGACGCCGGCCCTCAAGAGCCTCGACACCAGCGAGCGCGTGATCTACGTCGGCAGCCTGTCGAAGACCCTCGCGCCGGGCCTGCGCATCGGCTACATGGTGGGTCCGCGCGAGCTCATTCGCGAAGCGCGCGCCCTGCGCCGGCTGATGCTGCGCCACCCGCCGGCCAACAACCAGCGCACGCTCGCGTTGTTCCTCTCGAGCGGCTACCACGACTCGCTGGTGCGCCGCCTCAGCCACGCCTACAAGGAGCGCTGGCAGGTGCTCGGGCGGGCTCTCGCCGAGCACCTGCCGCAGGCCTCGCGGGTGCCGACGTTCGGCGGCACGTGCTACTGGGTCCAGGGGCCGGAGACGCTCGATGCGCGCGAACTGATGGCGAGCGCCGCGCGCCACAGCATCCTGCTCGAAGCGGGCGACGTCTGCTTCGCCGGCGAGCGGCCGCCGCTCAATTTCTTCCGCCTGGGCTTCTCGTCCATCACCGTCGACAAGCTGCGCCCGGGCATAGAACGGCTGACCGGGCTGATCGAGCGCGGGCAGTGACCTTCGCCGGCAAACGCGTGCTGGTGACGGCGGCCGCCCGTGGGATCGGCGCGACCGTCGCCCGGCGGTTCGCGGCCGCGGGTGCCCGCGTTCACGTGTGCGATCGCGAGGAAGCGGCGCTCGCGCTTTTCGCCGGGAATCACCCGGACATCGAATGCTCGGCGTGCGACGTTGCCGACGAGGCCGGCGTGGACGCGCTGTTCGAACAGGTCATGCGCACGCTCGGCGGCCTCGACGTGCTGGTCAACAACGCCGGCATCGCCGGCCCCACCGCGCGGCTCGAAGCCATTGCCTACGCGGACTGGCGGCGCACGCTCGACGTCAACCTCGACGCCACGTTCCTGTGCACGCGCCGCGCCGTACCGTTGCTGCGCGCGGCCGGCGGCGGGGCCATCGTCAACATGTCCTCGACCGCGGGGTTTCTCGGCTACCCGCTGCGCACGCCCTACGCGGCCGCCAAGTGGGCGCTGATCGGGCTCACCAAGTCGCTCGCCATGGAACTCGGCGGCGACGGCATTCGCGTCAACGCCATCTGCCCCGGGCCGGTGGCGGGCGAGCGCATGGACCGGGTGATCGCCGCGCAGGCCACCGCCGAAGGGCGCGATGCGGCGACGATCCGGGCCGGCTACGAGCGCACGGTGTCGCTGCGCCGCTTCGTCACGCCAGACGACGTAGCGGATATGCTACTGTTCGCGTGCTCCGATGCGGCCCGCAGCGTCACCGGCCAGGTGCTGGCGGTGGACGGGCACACCGAGAGCCTCGTGCCGCCCGGCTAATGCCCGGCGCTCCCCTTCTCACTTGCGGCGCACGACGATGGACGAGATTGGCTGGGACGACTTCGAGAAAGTCCAACTGCGGGTCGGCACCGTGCTCGCGGTCGACGATTTCCCCGAGGCGCGCAAGCCGGCCTACATCCTGCGCGTGGACTTCGGCCCCGACATCGGGGTGAGGAAATCGAGCGCGCAGATCACCGATCTCTACGCCCGCGACGAGTTGCTCGGGCGCCAGGTCGTGGCGGTGGTGAACTTCCCGCCCAAGCAGATCGGGCCGATGCGCTCCGAATGCCTGGTCACTGGCTTCTACCGCGACGACGGCAGCGTGGTGCTCGCCGTACCGGACAAGGCAGTGGCGAACGGCAGCAAGCTCGGTTGAACCGGCGATGAATGATCGGCCCCGTGACCCGTTCGCCGACGACTGGCTCAGCGAGCGCCAGGAGTGGGTGGATTCGCTGGACTCGGTGCAGCAACGTTACGGCGAGCGCGGCGTGCGCGACATCCTGCGCCTGCTGCAGAACCACGCGCTCAGCCGCGACATCCAGCTGAACGAAGCCACGCTCAACACCCCCTACCGCAACACCATCCCGCCGCTGGAGGACCCGGTCTACCCCGGCGACATCGAGGTCGAGGAACGCATCGAGAAACTGCTGCGCTGGAACGCGACCGCGATGGTGGTGCGCGCCGCCGACAGCGGCGCGGGCGTCGGCGGGCACATCGCCACCTACACCTCGGCGGCGACCATGATGGAGGTGGGGCTGAACCACGTCTTTCGGGCGCGCAGCGAGCACTACGGCGGCGACCTGGTGATCTTCCAGCCGCACGCCTCGCCGGGGACGTACGCGCGCGCCTTCCTGGAAGGACGCCTGAGCGCGGCGCAGCTCGACAACTTCCGCCGCCAGCTGGCGCCCGGCGGGGGCTTGAGTTCCTACCCGCACCCGCGCGCCATGCCCGATTTCTGGCAGGTGCCGTGCGCCTCCATGGGCCTGTCCACGCCCACCGCCATCTATCAGGCACGCTTCGCCAAGTACCTGGAGAACCGCGGCCTCAAGCCGGCCAACGGCGGCAAGGTGTGGTGCATGATCGGCGACGGCGAGGCGGACGAGCCCGAGGTGCTCGGCACCATCAACATCGCCTCGCGCGAGCGCCTCGACAACCTGGTGTTGATCGTCAACTGCAACCTGCAGCGCCTGGACGGGCCGGTGCGCGGCAACGGCAAGATCATCCAGGAACTGGAGCGCAGCTTTCGCGGCGCGGACTGGAACGTCATCAAGGTGGTATGGGGCAGCGGCTGGGACCCCCTGCTCGCGCGCGACACGCACGGCGTGCTGCAACGGCGCATGGACGAAGCCGTGGACGGCGACTACCAGTACCTGTCGGTCTCCTCGGGCGACGTGCAGCGCGATCTGTGGGTCAAGGACAACCCGGAGCTGCGCGACCTGATGCGCTCGCTGAGCGACAGCGAGGTGCGCTCCATCAAGCGCGGCGGCCAGGACCCGAAGAAGATCTATGCCGCCTACAAGCGCGCGGCCACGGCCAACGGCAAGCCCACGGTGATCCTGATCAAGTCGGTCAAGGGCTACGGCCTCGGCAAGGGCCAGGGCAAGAACACCGCGCACCAGAAAAAGCAGCTGTCACCGGAGGAGCGGGTCGAGCTCGCCCACGACTGCAACATCCCGCTCGACGAGGCGGCGGTGAAACGCGCCGAGTACTATCTGCCGCCGGCGAACAGCGAGGAGTTGACGTACCTGCGCGCGCACCGCGAGGCGCTGGGCGGCTTCCTGCCCCGCCGCCAGGTCGCCGCGCCGACCTTGCCGGTCCCCGGCTGGGACACCTTCGAGCCGCTGCTGAGCGGGACCGAACGCCCGGTGTCGACGACGACCATGACGGTGCGCGCGCTCGCGCGGCTGATGAAAACACCCGAGATCGGCCGCTACGTGGTACCCATCGTGCCCGACGAGGCACGCACCTTCGGGCTCGAGGCGTTGTTCAAGGGCGCCGGCATCTACTCGCCGGACGGGCAGCGTTACACGCCGGTCGACGGCGCCTCGCTGCTGCCCTACCGCGAGGAACGCGACGGGCAGATCCTGCAGGAAGGGATCTGCGAGACCGGGGCGATGGCCTCGTTCCTGGCCGCCGGCACGGCCTACGCCGTGCACGGCATCCCCACCATCCCGTTCTACATCTTCTATTCGATGTTCGGCTTCCAGCGCGTCGGCGACATGATCTGGGCCTGCGGCGACATGCTGTGCCGCGGCTTCCTGCTCGGCGGCACGGCCGGGCGCACCACCCTTAACGGCGAAGGCCTGCAGCACCAGGACGGGCACTCGCAACTGGTCGCCAACACGGTGCCGAACCTGCTCGCCTACGACCCCGCGTTCGCCTACGAGATCGCGGTCATCGTGCGCGAAGGCATCCGGCGCATGTACGCCGAGCAGGAGTCGGTCTTCTACTACCTGACGCTGTACAACGAGAACTACCCGCAGCCCGCCTGCCCCGACGTCGAGTCGCAGCGCGAGGGGATCCTGCGCGGAATCTACCGGTTAAGGGCGTCCGCGCTCGACGCGCCGCGCCGTGCGCACCTGTTGAGCTCGGGACCGATCGTGCAGCAGGCGCTGGCCGCGCAGGAACTGCTCGCCGACCTCGGCGTGGCCGCCGACGTGTGGAGCGTCACCAGTTTCAACCTGCTGTGCCGCGACGCGCTGGAGTGCGAGCGCTGGAACCGGCTGCACCCGACGGACACCGCGCGCGTGAGTTACCTGCAGAGCGCGCTGGAGGGCGAACAGGGTGTGTTCGTGGCCGCCACCGACTACGTCAAGAACCTGCCGAACAGCATCGCGCCCTGGGTCCCCGGCCGTTACGCGGTGCTCGGCACCGACGGCTTCGGGCTCAGCGAATCGCGCGAGGCGCTGCGTGCCTATTTCCAGATCGACGCACGTCACATCGCCGTGGCGGCGCTGCACGCGCTGGCGCGCGAGGGCGACATCGACCCGGCGCTGGCCGCGCAGGCGATCGAGCGCACCGGTGTCGACCCGGCCACGGGGCCGGACCTCGCGCAGGGTTGACGCCGTCGAGTCCGGTAGTGCCGAAGATCGGGCGCACGACGCGATCGCAAGCGGCATGAAACGAACGTCGCCTCGCATCACTTCGCTCGCCTGGGGAAACATGTCCGTGGAAGGCGTGGGCGCGGGCAAGGACTTCAAGCTGTGGCCCGGCGGCGGTCGCACGTGGGACTGGCGCGAAACCGACACCCGCCACTCGCCGGGCATACAGCCCACCGACGTGGCGGAACTGGTGGAAAACGGATCCGAGACGGTCGTCTTGAGCCGTGGCATGCTGCGGCGCTTGCGCACCTGCGAGGAGACACTGTCGTTGTTGAAGGCAAAGGGCATCGACGTTCAGGTTGTCGAGACGAGGGAGGCGGCCGAGATCTACAACGCCCTGGCTTCGTCGGGCGTGGCGGTGGGCGGGCTGTTTCACTCGACGTGCTAGCATCGACGCCCTGCTGCGCGCGGGCCGATGCGTCAGCGGGCACCTCTGCCGTCATCGCCAAGGAGCGGATCATGGACCTCGGTGCGTTTTCGATCAGCCTCGCCGTCCGCGACCTCGAAGCGTCGCGGGTCTTCTACGCGAAGCTCGGCTTCACGGTGTTCGCCGGCGACGCCGCGCAGCACTGGTTGATCCTCAAGAACGGCGCACACACGATCGGCCTCTT
>JBFJWO010000098.1:0-12102 GCA_041623575.1 Gammaproteobacteria bacterium | reverse complement strand
CGTGGTGCTTGTGGATGCCGCCACGGTCAGGGAGCACTGCGCCGATCGCTACGTCGGCGACACGGTGCGACGGCAACTCGCGGTCGCCGACCTGCTGGTGGTCAACAAGACCGACCTCGTGGGCGAAAGCGAACGGGTCGATCTCCTGGCCTGGCTGCGCGACCTCGCCCCCGCTGCGGCCGTCGTTCAGGCCACCTACGCGCAGGTCGCGCTGGAACTCGTCCTCGGTGCGCACCCACGCTCGCTCCGCCACGCCGGCGAGGCGTCCGGGAGCGAGACACCGCACGGCGACTCGTGGCGCAGCTTCAGTTACCAAAGCCACATGCCCATCGCGCGGGCGGCTTTCGAGGCTGCCGTGGCGAGCCTGCCGGCGACGGTTCTGCGCGGCAAGGGCTTCGTGTGCTTCGCCGGCGCCGCGCCCGAGGTGATGCAGTGGCAGAAAGTGGGGGCGCGCAGCACGGTGAGTGCCTGCCCCGGTGCGAAGGCCGGCACGCGCAGCCGGGTGGTGCTGATCGCCACCGCGGAACTCGACCAGGCGGCGCTCGCGCCGTTCGCGCGCGTCTTCGCGAAGCCCTGAGCGGATCGCGTCAGGCACGAGCCGCTCCTTCGAGCCCGCGGATACCCGGGAACCGTGAGCGCGCGATACGGGCGACCGCGGTTTGGTTCGCGAGGCCGATGGCGAGCGTGACGGTTCTGCAACCAAGGCGCCGAAGCGCCTTGCAGGGCTCCGGCTTCGGGCCTTGCACGGTGCGCGCCGTTCGGCGCAACCGTTTGCTGACATCGCCCGGGAATCGGTATCGGCCGGCGCCGCGCTGCCGACGATGTCTTTGACTTGCAAAGGGATTGCGCAGCGCGCGACGGCGCGCGCGGGTGAACACATCGCCACCGCAAGGCTATAATCGGCGCTCGCCAGCCCCGGGGGGTCGCAATGAAGGTATCGACAGCCATGCCGCGGGCGCCGCGCAAGGCGTATTGGGCGCTCGCCACCATCCTGGCCGTTGTCGCCGCGCCGCCGGCTTACCCCGAGAGCCTGCCGCCGCCGGCCGGGCGCGTGATCCTCACCGTCAGTGGCGCGCTCTCGCGCACCAATGACGAGGCGGGCGCCCGCTTCGACCGCGCCATGCTCGAAGCCCTGCCGCAACACACGTTGCTGACCGAAACGCCGTGGACGGACGGCATCACGCGCTTCGAGGGGCCGCTGGCGCGCAACGTCCTGGCGGCGGTGGGTGCGTCGGGTGAGAGCGTTCGCGCGAGCGCGATCAACGACTACGCCGTCAACATACCGCTCGCGGACTTCGAGCAATACGACGTGATCGTCGCCCTGACGCGCGACGGCGCGCCGATGCGCGTGCGCGACAAGGGGCCGCTGTGGATCATCTACCCCTGGAGCGATCACCCGCAATTGCGCAGTGAAGTCCACCACAGCCGCTCGATCTGGCAACTGAAGGCGCTGCACGTCGAGTGAAGCCGCGTTTCATTCGCCTTGCCTACGCCGCGCTGGGCGCGGGCATCCTGATATCGGCGGTCGGCGTCTACGGCGTGGTGTCGGGGATGCGCGAGGCGGCCTACCGCGCGCAGTCCGAGTTTCGCGACAACATCGTCTGGTTCGCGGCCCAGTTCAACGGCGAGCTGGCCGCGCTCACCGACGCGCTGCACGACCACGTGACGGGCGTGCAACCCGATTCGCAGGCTACCGTAGAGCGTTTCGACGTTTTCTGGAGCCGCCTCGACAGTGCCCGCGAGGGCGCGCTCGGGCGCAGCTTCCTGCGGTTGCCCGGGGCTGCCGAGACGGTGGCGGACGCGGCTGCCACGCTGCGCGAGTTCGAGTCCACGGTGCTGGCACTCCCCAACGCGACCAGCGACGAGGTGGGCCGCTTCGTCGGGGCCCTGCGCGCGTTGAAACCGCGCCTGAACGAGCTCACGCTGGCCGCGCTCGCCAGCCGCAACGTCGACGTGGCCGCCGAGCACCGGGCGCAGCGCGAAGGCGCAACGCGCCTGACGGTGCTGCTGCTGGGGATGCTGGTGCTGGGGACCTCGCTGGTGGCGTTGCTGCTGCTCGAGCGCGCCAAGGTCGCCGCGCTCGGCAGGACGCTGGCGATGCGCGTCGCCGAGCGCACCGCCGATCTCGCCGAGAGCGAGGACCGCTACCGCACCCTGGTGACCCACGCCCCGGAGGCGATCGTGGTGCTGGATGCCGAGCAGGGAAAGTTCATCGAGGCCAACGAGAACGCCGCCAGGCTGTTCGGCGTATCGCGCGAGCGCGTCCTGGAATGCGGCCCGGGGGATTTCAGCCCGCCGCTGCAACCGGACGGGCGGGCGTCGGCGGAGCTGGTCGCCGAGCGGGTCGCCGCCGCCCTGGCCGGCGAGGTGCCGATTTTCGAATGGCTGCACCAGAACGTGAGCGGTGAGCGGATTCCCTGCGAGATCCGCCTCGTGCGCCTGCCGGCGGCGGGGCGTTCGCTGGTGCGCGGCAGTATCACCGACATCAGCGTGCGCAAGCGCCACGAGCTGGAGCTCGCCCGCCATCGCGAGCGCCTCGAGGAGCTGGTCGAGGAGCGCACGCGCGAGCTCGAAACCGCCCAGCGCGATCTGCTTCGCGCCGAGCGCCTGGCGGCGATCGGGCAGCTGACCGGCACGGTGAGCCACGAGTTACGCAACCCCCTGGCAACCATCCACACCTCCAGCGTGGTGCTCGCCAAACGCCTCGGCGACCAGGACCCGTCGGTGGTCAGGATCGCCGAACGCATCACGCGCAACGTCGAGCGTTGCGTCGGGATAATCCAGGACCTGCTCGATTACACACGGGTACGCGACCTGGAGTTGAGGCGCGTGGACTTCGACGCCTGGCTGCGCGCCACCGTGGCGGACATCGAGGTGCCCGACGCGGTGACGGTGAACTGCGATCCGCGCAGCGGTGCACGCGTGTTGATCGACCCCGAGCGTCTGCGCCAGGTGATGGTCAATCTCATCGACAATGCCGCGCTGTCGATGATCGAAGCGCCGGGCGCCGAGGGCCCGCTGCGGATCGATATCACCGCCGCCACCGACGGGGAGCGGCTCAGGCTGCGGGTCGCGGACAGCGGCCCGGGAATCGCCGAGGAGCGGCGCGAGAGCGTCTTCGAGCCGCTCTACAGCACCCGCGCCTTCGGCGTAGGGCTCGGTCTGCCGCTGGTACGCCAGATCGTGGAGCAACACGGCGGGCGTGTCGAGCTCGAACCGGCTGCGGGACACGGGGCCGCTTTCGTGGTGTGGCTGGCTCTGGCGCCGGCCGAGGTCGCGCCGCAGACCGCGAGCCGCTCGGGTGGGACCACCCCGGCATGAGTGCCGCCGCCCGGGTGCGCCGGCCGTGAAGAAACTGCTGCTGGTCGACGACGACCGCGACTTCACCGAAAGCCTCGCCGAGTTGCTGCAGGATTACGGCTACCGCGTCGAGACCGCATTCGCCGGCGAGGAGGCGGTGAGGAGAGCCGGCGAGTTCGACGTCACTCTGATGGACATCTCCATGCCCGGGCGCGACGGGATCGACTGCCTGCGCGCGATCCGCAGCGCCGAGCCGGCGGCACGGGTCATCATGATGACGGGCTTTACCCGGGCGGAGCTGGTCGAGCAGGCCCACGGCGAAGGGGCGTTCGGCGTGCTCTACAAGCCGCTGGACATCGATCGCCTGCTGCATCTCATCGAGGACGACAAGGGCGCCTGATCGCGCCCTGGAAAAGAGCCGGGCCCGCGGGCTGCGTGCGGGCCCGGAAATATCAGCGGCAGGGGATACCGCCAATGGTCAGTCGTGGTCGCGTCCGCGCCCGCGGATCTGGCCTCTCAGCTCACCACCCGGGAAGGCGATGCTGTGCACGTTGACGTAGGCCGCCCCGGCGTCGATCGCCTCGAGGAGCCCGTCGAGGTCGCCGGCGCCGATCCCCTGGGAGGCCGCGCCGGTGACCGACGCGGCGTCGATCGTGCCGCTGACGCTGCCCGCGCCCTCCGGGCAGGGCGGCACCGCGATGGGTGAGGCGCCGAGGTTGTCGCACAGCCACACCACGACACCGCCGTTGACATGGCGGCGCGCGAAGTGGATATGGGCGAAGCGCACCGGCGTCTCGATCCCGGCGTACGACAGGGTGAACTCGATCTCGCCCTCGTGGCGCCGGGTCTTCAGGCGGAAGCTGCCGGTGGCGTCGGTCGAAACCGACGGGTTCTCCTGGTAGCCGTCCAGCCTGGCCCGGGTGTCGGCGCCGGCCGGCGGGGCGAATACGAACGCGGCAGCCAGGCTCGCGCCGAGCACGCCGGTGGTCAACTTGGTGGTCATCTGTGCCTCCCTCGGTCAGGATGCCGGAAGAACGCGTCCCATGATCGTCCGGCGAAGGACACCCTCGAACCGGTGCGGGTGTCGTGGAAATCGACGACCGGCGGTCGCCGATTCGTGGCGGCACGTCCCTGCACCGCCTGCAAAACTGGCATCGCTTGCCGGCGCCTACTTCTCGTCGGCGCGAAAGTCGTCGTGACAGCCCTTGCAACTGCCACCCAGCGCTTTCATCCGCTCGCCCACGTCGCCGCCGGAGCGCACCGCGCTCAGCAGCGCGTCGGCCGATTGCTGCAGCTTGGCGGCGGCGTCACGGAAACCCGCGGCGTTGTCCCAGATCGCCGGCTTGGCCCGGCTGTCCTCGCCCGCCACGCGTTGCTCGAAAGCGGCCGCCACCATGTGGGCGAGATCGCGAATGCTCTGCGCGTGACCGGCCAGGTGATCACGGCTCGCGTTGCCGCGCAGGATCTGCCCGGTGGCCCCGGCGTGTCCGCCCAGCGCCTTCATCACCGACTGGCGGTACTTGACGACCCCCTCGTTGGCATGGGCGGCGCCCAGCACTGCCAGGCAGACGCCCAGCAGGGCGAGTGTTCTACCGATCTTGCTCATCGAGTAATCTCCTGTTTGGTGTGAGCGGGCCGTCGCGGGTGACGTTCCCGTTCCTGGTAGTACACTGCGGGCGGCGCTTTATTCCGAAGGTGGCACGCGGCGCGGCGGAATAATCGCGGGCGCGGGCTGTATCCATAGCGCGGGACCCGTGTCGGGGACCGCAGACGCAGGCGCGCGCCCGGCGCTCGCAAAGCCAACGCCGTCGCACCGCGCAACCGGGGCGCGGCCAGGGTGAGGAGATCCAGACGATGCAGCCAGTCGGCAGGTTCCGTGTTTGACGTTCGCCCGCGCGCGCCGCGACCGCGGCGCTGAGGACGGACGCGGGCGTGGCGCGCTTCGAGCAACTGCTGGTCGAGCAGATCCCGCGGTTGCGCCGTTACGCGCGCGCGCTGAGCGGCGACCCGGCGCTGGCCGACGACCTGGTGCAGGACACGCTCGTGCGAGCGCTGACCCGCCGCCACTTGTGGATGAGCACCCGCGGCATCCGGCCCTGGCTGTTCACCATCATGCACAACGTCTACGTAAACGCCGTCGTGCGACGGGCGCGGGTGGCAGAGCGCTCGGCAGGCCCCGAGGAGCTGGGGCAGGTGCCGTCCGCGGAGCGGGCCGAGTCCGACCTGCAGTTGCGCGAACTGGATCGCGCGCTCGCCACGCTGCCGGCAGAGCAACGCGAGGCGCTGCTCCTCGCGAGCCTCGAGGGACTGAGCTACCGGGAGATCGCCAAAGTGGCAGCGGTGCCGATCGGCACGGTGATGTCGCGCGTTTCGCGCGCCCGCGAGCGCCTGCGCCAGCTGGTCCAGGGACGGGGTGACGCTCCCTTGAGACGCATCAAATGAGCAAGCAATCGTACCGCCCGAGCGACGAGGTCCTGCAGGCCTTTCTCGACGAGCGCCTGAGCGAGCCGCAGCGCGAACGCGTGGCCGCGGCGATCGACGACGACGCGGAACTGGCCGCGCGACTGGCCGCCCTGCGGCGGCTGTCCGAAATGCTGCACGGTGCCTACGACCCGGTGCTCGACGAGCCGCCGCCGCAGCGGTTGCTGACGGCGGTCATCGCGGCGCGCCGGCCGCTCGTGTGGCGGGCCGCGGCCGCGCTCGGCTGGCTCGCGATCGGCGCGCTGGGCGGTGCGCTGATCGCCACCGGGCTCGACGAGCCGGCGCCGCCCGAGTCCGTCGCGCTGGTCCGCCCGCTGCCGACCGAGGCGGCGTTCGCGCACCAGGTCTACGTGCCGGAAGTGCGCCACGCAGTGGAGGTCAAGGCCGACGAGCGCCAGCACCTCAACGCCTGGTTGTCGAAGCGCCTGCGCCACCCGATCGAGGCCCCCGACGTGCGTGGCGCCGGTTACGCGCTGGTGGGCGGGCGAATGCTGCCGGATGCCGGGCGCTACGCCGCGCAGTTCATGTACGAGGACGGTCGGGGCGAACGGCTGACGCTCTACGTGCGCGGCGCGGACGCGGCGCGCCCGAGCGCGTTCCGTCACGTCGCGAGCGACTCGGGGCTGACCGTCGTGTACTGGGTCGACGAGTCCCTGGCCTACGCCCTGACCGGCGCACGTCCGGCCGAGGAGTTGCTGCGGATCGCCGAGACCTTTTACCGGGCCATGAACCCCTGAGGCGGGGCGATCAGGAGAACACGCGCTCGATCGCCCAGTAGAGGCCGACCAGGGCGATGGCGGCGGAGGCGGGAACGACGACCACGCGGCGATAGTTCGGGTGCTGGCGGTACCAGCCCACCAGCGCCAGCGCGCCGGCAATCACCGCCAGCTGGCCGAGTTCGACGCCGACGTTGAAGGTCACCAGCGCCAGCAGCGTCTCGTCGCGGGGCAGCCCGATCTCGCTCAGCACGCCGGCGAAACCCATCCCGTGCAGCAGCCCGAAGGCAAACACCAGCACGATGCGCCGCCGGGAGAGTTTCTCGGTGAACACGTTCTCCACCCCGACGTAGACGATCGACGCCGCGATCAGCGGCTCGACGATCGCCGGCGAGAGCGCGAGATAGCCGAACATCGTCAGCCCGAGCGTGACCGTGTGCGCGATGGTGAACGCGGTGACCTGCCACAGGATGGGCGCCAGGCGCAGGCTCAGCAGGAACAGTCCCAGCACGAACAGGATGTGATCGATACCGCGCGGCACGATGTGCTCGAAGCCGAGCACCAGGTAGTCGGCGGCCACGTCGAGCGCGTCGCGCGGCGCCGGTGCCTCGGCGAGCGAGTACTCCACCGCCGCCGAGTCCGCTGTCAGCCAGTAGGAAACCGGCTCCGTGGCGCCCGCCGCCAGCAGCCGCAACACGTGGTCGCCGAGTTGCTCCGTGCGCCGCCAGACGACCATGCGCGCCTCGTCCGGTGCGCGCCCGGTGAGCCGGATCAGCGACTTGCGTGCAAGCTCGAGGTCGCCGACCTCCGGCACGTCGATCTGCGTGTAGGCGAGCTCCGGCGTCCCGCGGTCGGCGGCCAGGTCGAGGTAGCCGAGAAAACGCGGCGCGAACTCCGCGAAGCGGCGCTGCAGTTGCGCTGGCGGGAGCTCTCGCAACCGATCGTAGAGCGGGGCGTTCGCCGACTCTCGGGTGTCGTCATGGCGCGTGGCGATGCCGGCGAGAAGGGCTTCGGCATTCGCGCGCACTTCGACCTCGAAGTTGCGCGCGTCGCCGAAAGTCACCGTGACCACGGCCGGGTTCAGCGCATGGCCCGCAGCCGGTGCACCGAGCAGCGCCAGCACGATGCCGGCCGCGATGCGGACGCGACGGACGACGGTCGGCGCAATACGCACGGCTGGCGGGTCAGGCGCGCGCGGCGAAGAAACGGATCGTGCCGATCGCCGCGGCCGGCGCCGACTTCGCCAAACGCCGCCGGAGACTGTGCGCAGACCAGCTCGGCGTGCGCGGCCTGTCGAGGAAGTTCATTGTTTGCTTTTTGCCGTGCGCCGTCCTAGGGTTGGCGGCGTGTCGGGGTGGAACGCGGCGGGATTCTACAGTGAGGACACGGCCTACGCAACGCAGACCGGCGTACGTCGCCCGCGGCGCCGGACGCGCGATGCTGCGCCTTCTCTGTGCCCTGGTCGCGGTGTTCGCCGTGCCGGCGGGCGCGCACGATTTCTGGGTCATGCCGAGCAGGTTCTCGACCGCGGACTCGGCCTGGGTGCACCTGACCATTCACACCGGCGACAAGCTCAAGGGCAACTCCGAGCCGTTCATCCAGGACTGGACGGCGGATTTCTCCTACACCGACAACGAAGGTCGGCGCCCGATCCGCTCGCGCATGGGCGACGACCCGGCAGCGCGTATCGAGTTGTCGCCGGGCACGTCGCTGATCGGCTTCCACAGCAAGCGTTTCAAGGTCGCTTTCGGCGGCGGGAAGTTTCGCGACTACCTCGTTGCCGAGGGGCTGGAGCACATGCTGCCCGCGCTCGACGCCAGCGCCGACCCGAACGGCCAGCAACCGGAGTATTTCGTGCGCTGCGCGAAAACGCTGGCCCACCGGCCGGGTCCCGCCGGCGAGGCCTATCGCACGCAACTCGGCTACCCGCTGGAGCTGCTGCCCGAGGCCGATCCCTACACGCTTTCGCGCGGCGCCGCGTTGCCGGTGCAGTTGCTCTATCTCGGCTCCCCGCTCGCCGGCGCGCGTGTACGCGCGTACTCGCAGGCAGAGCCCGAACGACACGTCGACGTGCGCACCGACGCGGCGGGAAGAGCCGAGCTCAGGCTGCCCGGCCCCGGCGTGTGGCTGCTCAAGGCCGTGCACCTGACCGAGCTCGTCGGCAATCCGAATGCCCGCTGGGAGAGCTTCTGGGCGACCCTGCTGTTCGAGCTGCCCTGAGCCTGCGCCAGCGCAGTTCGACGCCGCACGCGCGATGACCTCGTCGATCAGGCCCGAACGAATCGCGCTGCTTGTCGTCGACGACGACGACAACAGCCGCTACACCCTGGTGCGTCACCTGCAACGCATGGGTTTCGACGACATCAGTGCGGCGAGGGGCGGGCGCGAGGCGCTCGAGCTGATCGAGTCGCGGGCGTTCGACCTGGTGCTGCTCGACAACATGATGCCGGAGCTCAGCGGCCAGGACGTGCTCGCACGGTTGCGCGAACGCCCGGCATTCGCCGAGATACCGGTGATCATGGTGTCCGCGCTCACCGAGCTCGACAGCGTGGTGGCGTGCATCGAGCTGGGCGCCGAGGACTATCTGCCCAAGCCCATCAACGCCACCTTGCTGCGCGCGCGGGTCAACGCGACCTTGCAGAAGAAGGCGTTGCGCGAGGCGAGCGCCCGCCAGGCGGCGGTCATCCGGGAGGTGTTCGGCAAGTACGTGCCCGAAAGCGTGGTCGAGGAGATCGTGGCTGGCCACGGTGAGCTGCAGCCGAGCATGGCCGTCGCCACGATCCTGTTCGCCGATCTCGAGGCGTTCACCGGCATCGTCGAGGAATCCACGCCCGGGCAGGTGGTGGGAATGCTCAACGAGTATTTCCCCGCGGTGATCGAGCAGATCAGCGAACAGGGGGGCAGCGTGAACCAGTTCCAGGGCGATGCCTTGCTTGCCACGTTCAACGTGCCCGTGCGCGACCCCGGGCACGCGGACCATGCGTTGCGCGCGGCCGCCGGCATGCAGCGGGTCGTGTCCGGGCGCACGTTTGGCGGGCGGCGGCTCAGGGTCCGCATCGGTATCGCCACCGGCGAGATCATCGCCGGCAACGTCGGGTCGGGCCAACGGGTCAACTACACGGTGCACGGGGATGCGGTGAACGTGGCGGCGCGCCTCGAGCAGTTGAACAAGGAGTGGGGAACGAGCGTGCTGGTTTGCGGTGCGACCGTGGCGCTGCTCGGCGACACGCACGCGCTGCGCCCGCTCGGGCAAGTCAGCGTGCGCGGACGCAGCGAGGAGGTGGCGCTCTACGAGTTGCTGACGGACGCCGTTGGCACGTGCGCGACCCCGGGGCCCTCGCCACCCGCCAGGGGAGAACGTCGATGAAAGGAAGTTGCCTGTGCGGTGCGGTGCGCTACGAGCTGCGCGGCGGGTTGACCGGGATCAACTATTGTCACTGCGCGAAGTGCCGCAAGGCGAGCGGGACCGCGTTCGCGACCAGCGCGGGCGTGGCGCGCGAGGATTTCGTCCTGGTGGCGGGCGCCGGCGCGCTGGCCGCTTACGAATCGAGCCCGGGCAAACGCCGCCACTTCTGCGCCGCGTGCGGCTCACCGATCTACAGCGAACGCGACGGGGCGGCGGTCGTCTACGTGCGGCTCGGCACGCTCGACGACGACCCACCGCTGCGCCCGCAGGTGCACATCCATGTCGCGGAGAAGGCGGCCTGGTTCGACATCGCCGACGAGTTGCCGCAACTCGCCGCAGAGGAGGGCCTGTGGTTCTAGCATTGAGCCGCGTCGGGACTGCGCGGCCGAGGTGGGCGTTCAGGCTGGTTGTTCGCGCGTTGCCCGGCGCACGTTGGGCGACTCGCCTTTCACGACGGCGCGGTTGCGACCGGCTTCCTTGGCGGCATAGAGCGCCTGGTCGGCCCGCTCGACCAGCCCTGCCGGCGACAGTTCGGTGCTCGCGACGTAGACGCTGTAGGCGCCGATACTGACGGTGACCCACGGCGAGGCGCTGTTGCCTTCGTGGGGGATGTGCAGGGTCTCGATGCTCTCGCGCACGCTCTCGGCCAGGTGCCACGCGCCGTCGAGCCCGGTGCCGGGCAACACCACGATGAATTCCTCGCCGCCGTAGCGCGCGACCAGATCGGCGGGACGTTCCAGTCGCCGCGACAGGGCCGCGGCGACCTTGACCAGGCACTCGTCGCCCAGGCTGTGCCCGTAGGCGTCGTTGTAGCGCTTGAAGTGGTCGACATCGATCAGCATGACCGTCAGCGTCGTGCCGTCGCGCCGCGCACGACGGAACTCCGTATCCAGGTAGCCACCGAGGTAACGCCGGTTTGCCAGCCCGGTCAGCGGATCCTGGTTCGACATCCGGCGCAGGTTGCGATTGGCGCGCTTGAGTTCCGAGGTGCGGTCGTTCACGCGGCGCTCGAGTTCGCGGTTGAGATCGGCGAGTTCCTGGCGATTGCGCCAGGCGCGGTGCGCGACCTCGTTGAAGTAGCCGTTGATGAAGCCGAACTCGCGCACCACCTGGTTCTCGTCGAGCGTGCTCGGCTGGCTGTCCTCCAGCAGGGTATCGGCGAAGTCGCGAAACGCGCGCAACGGGCTGACCAGGACCTGCTTGGCCAGTGCGATACTCAGCACGACGAACAGCGACATGGTCAGCGCAAAGACCAGCAGCAGTTGCTCGATCAGCCGCTCGGAGGCCGCTTGCGCGAGGCTGTGGTCGACGAGGTAGCGCAGTTCGATACCGAGGTGCTCCATCGGCTGGGTCGCGCTGTGCGCGGCGTCCATGGTGGCGCCGAAGCGTGCGACGATGGTTCCGTCCTTGACCAGGTGCAGCCCGGCGTGGTCGATGCGGCTCTCGATCCGTGTCAGCTCACGGATCTTGTGGATCGAGATGTACGCGAGCAGCACGCCCTCGGCCTGCCCGGCGTGCTTCACCGGGACGGCCAGCTGCCACTGGTAGCCGCCGATCCAGGGCACCAGGGCGATGTGCTGTTGCGCGCCGTCCTCGATCAGGGCGCGCAGCACGGTGGCGTCGACCGAAGGTGCGGGCGGCGCGCCCGGCGTGGCGTGCAGTGCGTGGCCCTCGAAGTCGAGCAGCAGCAGCGGCACCTGGTCGCCGAGCAGCACGAGGTTGTCGAGGAAGTCCGCGACCTCCGGCTGCAGGTGCTCGGGTTGCATGACGCCCTGGGAGAGCAACGGCGTGTTGGCGTAGTCGCGAAGCTGCACCGCGCGGGTATCGAAATAGGAGTCGAGCAGGGTGCTCAGGGTGACGAGTTCGTTCTCCACCTCCTTGGTGTGCAGCGCCCCCATCACGCGGCGCTGGTTGTCGATCGCCAGCAGCCCCGTCACCGTCGCCACCGTCACCGAGCTGAGCACGGTGTAGCCTGCGATCAGCACGAACAGCGGCAGGCCGCGCCGCGTCGGGCGGGTGCGTGTCTCGCCGGGTGCGGCTGGCGGCGGGGCGTTCATGAGCGTTGCCCGGCCTTCAGGGAACGAACGGACGGATCTTGCCGTTGGCGCCGTAGGTCGCCATGACGTAGTCCTCGACGGTCAGCGCCTCGTGCGCGTCGGGGCGTTGCGGGCGATAGGGCTCGAACGGGCGGCGGTAGGT
>JBFJWO010000097.1:0-12140 GCA_041623575.1 Gammaproteobacteria bacterium | reverse complement strand
GCTGCGCAGGATCGGCTCGTTCATTGGTCGCACTCCCGGCGGGCGGCGGCGTGCGCCCGATCTTCGTTTCGGGCCGCGCCACAAGGGCGCGCCCGTCTACATCCCGAGGGTCAGCGCAGCGCCGCCCGCGGCGCCGGCGCCGCACTCGCTTGCACCGGGCTGCCCTGCAGGCGCAGCCCCTCGGCCTGCAGCGTGTCGTTCAACAGGCTGGTACAGGCGTAGAGCGCCCGCAGCGCGGGTGTTTCGGAGCCGGTCATCTCGGCAAGCTCCAGCACCGCGCCCAGCATGCCGTCGATCTCGAGCGGCTTGCCGGCTTCGACGTCCTGCAGCATCGAGGTCTTGTGACGCCCCACGGCCTCGGCTCCGGCAATGCGTTTGTCGAGCGTGACCCGGAAGCGCGCGCCGAGTTTTTCCGCCACCTGCTGCGCCTCGCGCATCATGTCCGCGGCCAGCGTGCGGGTCAGCGGAAAACGACAGATGTCCTCGAGCGTCGCGTGGGTCAGCGCGCTGATGGGATTGAACGTCAGGTTGCCCCACAGCTTGAGCCAGATCTCCGAGCGGATGTCGTCGAGGACCCGGGCCTTGAAGCCGGCCGCGGTGAAGGCCTCGGCGATGGCCCGCACCCGCGGGGTGTCGCGACCGTCGAGCTCGCCGAGCGGGAACCGATTGCCCTCCACGTGGCGGATCACGCCCGGCGCGTCGATGGTCGCCGCCGGGTAGGCGATGCAGCCGACGATGCGCTCGGGGTCGATGCGCTCGAACAACGTCCCGTCGGGATCGACGGTGCGCACCACGCGGCCGCGGTAGGGGCTGTCGAGCTTGTGGAAATACCACCAGGGGATACCGTTCTGCAGGGTCACCATCGCGGTCTCGGGACCGAACAGCGCCGGCAGGTCGTCGAGCACCGGCCCGATCTGGTGCGCCTTCAGTGCCAGCAGCACCAGGTCCTGCTCGCCCGCCTCACGCAACGAATCGGTGGCGAGCGCCGGGCGCGCGAGGAGTTCCTCGCGGCGCTGGACGAGCTTCAGCCCGTCGCGCCGGATCGCCGCCAGGTGCGCCCCGCGTGCGATCAGCGTCACCGCGTGACCGTCCGCCGCCAGGCGGGCACCGAGATATCCGCCGATCGCCCCGGCGCCAACCACGCAAATCTTCATCTCAGCCCTCTTCGTCTGTACGCCTGCGCCAGCGCGCGCGCAGCGTGATTCCACGTGCTTTGCTGCGCTGCACAAGGCGTGCCAGACTACCGTCAGTGCACCATGACGGTCACTATCTCCGAGTGAGTAAGGAGGTGCTGGGTGACGCCGCCGAAAAGCAGTTCGCGCGCCCGCGAGTGGCTGAAACCGCCGACCACCAGGAACTCGGCCCCGGCGGCCGTGCACCCGGCCAGCAGCGCCTCGCCCACCGAGCGACGCCGGGTCTCCAGCACCCGCAGTTCCGCCTTGACGTCGTGGCGTTGCAGATAGGCGAGCAGTGGCCGGGCGCCTTCCTCGCGCCGCGCCGATACCAGCACGGAGACCTGCTGCATCTGCGCCAGCCACGGGATGGTCATCGCCAGCGCCCGCGAGGCCTCCAGGCTGGCGTTCCAGCCGATGGCCGCTTTCTCGATGCGACGCGCCTGCCAGCGGGGCGGCACGAGCACCACCGGGCGTCCGCTGCCCAGGAGGATTTCCTGCAGGTTGCGCCCGAGCGGCGTGCGGCGCACGGTGCCGCTGTCGATCGACGGGCGGGCGATGGTGACCGCGTCGGCCATGCGCGCGTGGCGCACGATGACTTCGCTCGCGTCGCCGAATTCCTCGGCCCACTCGGCGCTGACGCCGGCGCCGGTGCCGTCGCCGAAGGGCACGTCGTTGGCTGCGCAGAACGCCTCGAAGCTCTCGCGCACCGTGGCGGCCTGCTCGCGCGCGTCGGCTTCCGCCTCGGCCATCACCGTGCTCCTGAGCTTTTGCGAGAGGCGGTCGAACATGAACGGCGCCGCGTCGTGCGGGCGCTGCATGACGTGCAGCCCGACGAGATGAGAGTCGAAACGGCGGGCTACCACCAGCGCCGTGGCGAGGACCGCGTCGCCCGAGGCGGCGCCGTCGAGCGGGATGAGAATGGTCTTGATGGACACGTGCGCTTACCCGTGGGT
Source organism: Gammaproteobacteria bacterium (assembly GCA_041623575.1). Taxonomy (GTDB): domain Bacteria; phylum Pseudomonadota; class Gammaproteobacteria; order JAHELT01; family JAHELT01; genus JAHELT01. The sequence goes on along the minus strand of JBFJWO010000097.1, from coordinate 10,012 downwards.
GAAGTTCAGAACAGCCCTTCGATCTGGCCCTGTTCGTCGATGAAGATCTTGTTCGCCGCCGGTTCGCGCGGCAGGCCGGGCATGGTCATGATCTCGCCGCACACGACCACCACGAAACCGGCGCCCGCCGACAGGCGCACCTCGCGGATCGGTACCACGTGGCCGCTGGGCGCACCCTTGCGGTTGGGGTCGGTCGAGAAACTGTACTGGGTCTTGGCCACGCAGATCGGGAAGTGACCGAAGTCCTGCTGGTAGGCGTCGAACTGATTACGTACTTTCTGGTCGGCGATGATGTCGTCGGCCCCGTAGATGCGCGTGGCGATGGTCTTGACCTTGTCCCACAACGGCAGGTCGTCGTCGTACAGGGGCGCGAACTGGGCGGTGCCGCTGTCGGCGAGCTCGGCGACGTGCGCGGCCAGCGTTTCGGTGCCGGCGCCGCCGTCGGCCCAGTGGGTGCACTCGATGGCGCGCGCGCCGTACTCGTCGGCGGTCTCACGCACCGCGGCGATCTCCGCATCGGTGTCCGCGCTGAACCGGTTGATGCCGACCACCGCGGGCACGCCGAACGACTTGACGTTGCGGATGTGGCGGGCGAGGTTGGTGCAGCCTTTCTTCACCGCCTCGACGTTCTCGGCGCCGAGGTTCTCGCGCGCCACCCCACCGTGCATCTTGAGCGCGCGTACCGTGGCGACGATGACCGCCGCGTCGGGCTTGAGGCCGGCGCTGCGGCACTTGATGTCGAAGAACTTCTCCGCGCCGAGGTCGGCGCCGAACCCGGCTTCGGTGACGACGTAGTCCGACAGCTTCAACGCCGCGCGCGTGGCGATGACCGAGTTGCAGCCGTGCGCGATGTTGGCGAACGGCCCGCCGTGGATGAACGCCGGGTTGTTCTCCAGCGTCTGCACCAGGTTGGGTGCCATCGCGTCTTTGAGCAACACGGCCATGGCGCCCGGCGCGTTCAACTGGCTGGCCCGGATGGGCTCGCGGTTGCGGGTGTGGCCGACCACGATGTTGCTGAGGCGTTGCTGGAGGTCTTCGAGGTTCCTCGACAGGCAGAAGATCGCCATGATCTCGGAGGCGACGGTGATGTCGAAACCGTCCTCGCGCGGGTAGCCGTTGCCGACCCCGCCGAGCGAGTTGACGATCTGGCGCAGCGCGCGGTCGTTCATGTCCACGACGCGGCGCCAGTTGATGCGCCGCACGTCCAGCCCCAGCTCGTTGCCCCAGTGGATGTGGTTGTCGACCATTGCCGAGAGCAGGTTGTGGGCGGTGCCGATGGCGTGGAAATCGCCCGTGAAATGCAGGTTGATCTCCTCCATCGGGACGACCTGCGCGTAGCCGCCGCCGGCCGCGCCGCCCTTCATGCCGAAACACGGCCCGAGGCTCGGCTCGCGCAGACACACCAGCGACTTCTTGCCGATCCGGTTCAGGCCGTCGTTGAGACCGACCGAGGTGGTGGTCTTGCCTTCGCCGGCCGGCGTCGGCGTGATGGCGGTGACCAGGATCAGCCGCCCGTCGGGACGCTCGGCCAGCGACTCGATGAACGCCATGTCGACCTTGGCCTTGGTGCGACCGTACGGCAGCAGGGCGGTCTCCGGGATGCCCAGCTTGGCGGCGATTTCGCCGATCGGCTGCATGGATGCCTGGCGCGCGATCTGGATGTCTGTAAGGCTCACGGGTTCCCCCTGGTTTGAATTCGGTTTCGGCAATGGCCGTGGCGTCGGCGACTGGCTACTGCCCCAGCCGCGCGCCGGCGGTAAGCGAAGCGGCTTTCGCGAACTCGGCCGCACCCTGCTTCCCCTCGCCCTGCGGGCGTACGCGCTCGATCGCAATCGCACCGCCCGCGGCCGCTACCACCAGTTTCTCGTCCTCGATCGCGAGCACGCTGCCCGGTTCGCCGTCGCCGGAGGTCTTGCGGCAGTCGAAAACCTGGACCTGCTGGCCGCCGTGCGACGTCCAGGCACCGGGTTGCGGGTTGGCGCCGCGAATCAGGTTGTAGACCTCGTCCACGGGCCTGGACCAGTCGATCTCGACGTCGGCCGCCCGGCACCAGCCTTCGTAGGTGCCGGCGTCCGGGTCCTGGGGCTCGCGCGGCGCCCGCCCTTCGCGCACCAGGTCGACGCCTTCGAGCATGGCCGCCACGCCCATCGGGAAGAGATGGTTGAAGTACAGGCTGCCGAGCGTGTCGTCGGGGCCGATCTCGACCTCCTTCTGCAGCAGGATCGGCCCGGTGTCGAGGCCGTTGTCGGGCCAGAAGATACTGAGGCCCGTCTTCTTCTCGCCGAAGATGATCGGCCAGTTGATCGAGCTCGGGCCCTTGTGCATGGGCAGCAGCGAGGGGTGATACTGGATCGAGCCGAGGCGCGGCGCGTTGAGCGCCTCCTCGGGCACGAACAGCGTCACGTAGGCCATCACGCACAGGTCCGCCCCGAGCGCGCGGATCTCCTCCCACACTGCCGGGTCCTTGTACGAGGCGGGCTGGTACACCGCCAGACCCTTCTCCAGCGCGAATTCCTTGATCGGGTCGAGGCGCGAGCCCTTGTCGGGCCCGCAATACACCGCGATCACGTCCTCGCCGCGTTCGAGCAACGCCTCGAGGACGGCCTTCCCGAAGGCCTGCTGGCCGTGCACCATCAGTCGCATGGGGTTTGTCTCCGTGTGGTGAGCGCGCCGCCTAGACGGCGCCGGCCTCGCGAGCGGCGACGATCTCCGCCTCGCTGTAACCGAGGACTTCGCCGAGGACCTCGTCGGTGTGCTCGCCGAGCAGCGGCGAGCGGTGCACGTCGCTCGGCGAATCGGACAGCTTCACCGGGTTGCCCACGGTGAGGTAGGTGCCGCGCTCGGGGTGTTCCACTTCGACCACGGTGCCGGTCTCGCGCAGCGACTGCTCCGCGGCCAGTTCCTTCATCGACAGGATCGGGCCGCAGGGCACGTTGAGCGGGTTGAGGATGTCCATGACCTCGAACTTGTCCTTGGTCATGGTCCACTTCTCGATCTCGTCGAACACCTCGCCCAGGTGCGAGAGGCGCGCTTCCGGTGTGTTCCACTGCGGGTCTTCGAGCCAGTCCTCGCGGCCCATCGCCTTGGCCAGCGCCGGGAAGGCCGCCGCCTGGGTGATGACGTAGATGTAGGCGTTGGGGTCGTTCTCCCAGCCCTTGCACTTGACGATCCAGCCGGGCTGCCCGCCGCCCGAGGCGTTGCCGGCACGCGGCGTGGAGTCGCCGAACTCGCCGTCGGGGTACTGCGGGTACTCCTTGAGCGGGCCGTGCGCGAGACGCTGCTGGTCGCGCAGCTTGACCCGGCAGAGGTTCAGCACGCCGTCCTGCATGGCGCAGGTGACGCGTTGCCCGCGACCGCTCTTCTCGCGCTGGAACAGCGCGGTCACGATGCCGAGCGCGAGGTTCAGCCCGGTGCCGGAATCGCCGATCTGCGCGCCGGTGACCAGCGGCGGACCGTCGTCGAACCCCGTGGTGCTGGCCGAACCGCCGGTACATTGCGCGACGTTTTCGTAGACCTTGCAGTCCTCGTAGGGGCCGGGCCCGAAACCTTTCACCGAGGCGTAGACGATACGCGGGTTGATCTCCTGGATACGTTCCCAGGAAAAGCCCATGCGATCGAGCGCCCCCGGCGCGAAGTTCTCCGCCAGCACGTCGCAGGTCTCGATCAGGCGGGTGAAGATCTCCTTGCCCTTGTCGCTCTTGGTGTTGAGCGTGATGCTGCGCTTGTTGTGGTTGAGCATGGTGAAATAAAGGCTGTCGACATCCGGGATGTCGCGCAACTGCCCGCGCGTCGCGTCGCCGACGCCCGGGCGCTCCACCTTGATGACGTCGGCGCCGAACCAGGCCAGCAACTGGGTGCAGGTCGGTCCCGACTGCACGTGGGTCATGTCGAGAACCCGGATGCCCTCGAGTGCTTTCATCTGACGCTACTCCAAAACGAAAAAGAATCCGGCGGCTCGGCGCACGCGAGGAGCGCCGGGTGCCCGCTACTTGTACATGGTCTGTGCCTTGGTGCCCGGGGCGTACTCGCGCGGATCCACCCAGATATTGATCACGGCCGACTTGCCGGTGCCGTTCACCGCTTCGCGGGCACGCTGCAGGGCCGGCGCGATCTGCGCGGCATCGCGCACCTCCTCGCCGTAGCCGCCGAGCATCTCGGCGAACTTGGAGAACGGCACGTCACCGAGCAGGTTACCGACGTCGCCGCGCTCCTCGCCGTACTTCGTGATCTGACCGTAGCGGATCTGGTTCATCGCCGAGTTGTTGCCGATCACCGCGATGTAGGGCGCACCGAAGCGATTGGCGGTCTCCATGTCGAACGCGGTCATGCCAAAAGACCCGTCGCCGTAATAGCACAGCACTTCCTTGTTCGGGTGCACCAGTTTGCTCGCCATCGCGAAGCCCGTACCGACCCCGAGCGAGCCGAGCGCGCCCGGGTCCATCCAGTTGCCGGGGCGGCGCGGCTGCACCGCCTGCGCGCTGATGGTGACCACGTCGCCGCCGTCGCCGATGTAGATCGTGTCGTCGGTGAGGAACTCGTTCAGTTCCCAGGCAACCCGGTAGGGGTGGATAGGGCTCGCGTCGGATTTGAACAACGGCATCAGCTTGTCGGTCTTCTGCGCTTCGAGCCCGCGCAGCTGGTCGAGCCAGCCCTGGCGCGACTTCGCGCCGTTGTCGCTGCGCCCGGTGGTGGCGTCGTGCACGGCTTTCAGCACCGCGCCCGGGTGGCCGACGATGCCGAGCGAGACGTCGCGGTTCTTGCCGACGGTGCGGTAGTCCATGTCGATCTGAACGACGGTCGCATCCTGGCGCAAACGCTTGCCGTAGCCCATGCGGAAATCGAACGGCGTGCCGACGATCACGATCACGTCGGCCTGCTTGAACGCATCGCCGCGCGTGCGGTGGAAGTGGTGCGGGTCACCGGGCGGCAGCAGCCCGCGCCCTGAGCCGTTGAAGTAGGCCGGGATGTTGAGCGCGCGCACCATCGCTATCGCTTCCTCGTGGCCGCGGCAGTTCCAGACCTGGGTGCCGAGCAGGATCGCGGGGCGTTCGGACCTGACCAGGATGTCGGCCAGTTTCTCGATGTCGGCAGGGTCGCCGATCGACAGCGTCGAGGCGCGGTAGTGACCGGGTTTCGGCAACACCGCGGCATCCATCGAGACCTCGCGATCGAGCACGTCGCGCGGGATCTCGAGGTAGGCCGGGCCGGTGGCACCGGTGTAGATCTCGCGCGCCGCCATGGCGACCATGTCCGCCACCCGCTCGGTCGACTGTACCGAGGAGGCGAACTTGGTGATCGGGCGCATCATGTCGACGTGCGGCAGGTCCTGCAGGCCGCCCATGCGGTGCTGCGTCTGCGCAGCCTGCCCGCCGATGTGCAGCACCGCGCTCTCGGAGCGAAACGCCGTGGCGATACCGGTCACCGCGTTGGTGCAACCCGGCCCGGCAGTGGTCACCACGCAGCCGAGGCGCCCGCTCTGGCGCGAATAGCCGTCCGCGGCGTGGGCCGCCACCTGCTCGTGGCGGACGTCGACGATCTTGATGTTCTCGTCGAGACAGCCGTCGTAGATATCGATGATGTGCCCACCGCACAGCGTGAAGATCGTGTCCACGCCCTCGGCCTTCAGCGCCTTGGCGACGAGGTGACCACCCGAGACCACGTCGGCGGACCTGCTCTTGCGGGCCAGGGTATCGGTGGCGGTGCTGGAGTGAACGTCTTTGGGTTGTGACGACATTGGTATTTCTCCCGGGTATGCGGCCGCGGCCGACCCTAATCCAGATAATCGACGTGAGTGTTGACGTGCTCGGCCAGGCTCAACGCGTGCTCGCGAACCAGGCGTTCTGCGGTAGCGGTCTGACGGTTCTCGATGGCTTCGATGATACGCATGTGATCGATGATCGAGCGCTGGGCGCGGTCGCCGTCCTTGATGGTGCGCGCACGGATCGAGCGCATGTGCACGAACAATCCGTCGGCGATCTGCTGCAGCAAGCGGCAGTTACCCAGGCGCATGATCTCCTGGTGGAAGAGGATGTTCGTGTCGGAATACTCGTCGATGTGCGCGCTCGGCTGGTGCGAGTCGTCGAACGTGGCGAACAGCTCGCGCAGGCGCGCGATCTGCGCATCACTGGCACGCTCGGTGGCGATGCGCGCGGCCATGCTCTCGAGCGCCGCCCACACGCAGATGATCTCCAGTATCTCGCACTTGCGCTTGCGCACCACGAACGCGCCGCGACGCGAGACCGTCGTGACTAGCCCCTCCTGCTCCAGGCGCGAGAGGGCCTCGCGCACCGGCGTGCGGCTCACGCCGAGCTGCTCGGCGAGGCGCCGCTCGTCCAGCCGCGGGGGTTCCGGCGTCGAGTAGATATCCATCGAAGTAATCGCCTGCCGGAGCGCCCGGTAAACTCGTGCTTTCAGGTCCTGGTTCGCCCGCAGGGGCGCGAGTTCCACGAGTGCCATGACTAGTGTCTGGTCGTCATCGTCACGGTATCCTCCAGCCCTGGAGTCCAAACCCGTCGGGCCCGACGGCGGCTGCCCTGGTCGTCATCGTCTGCAGTTCACTGCGGCGCTGGCGCTTTGCGGCCTCGCCCCAGCAATCGCCGCACGGTCGGGTACACGATCAGGGCCACGGCGAGCCCGATGCAGGTGGCGGAAATCGGCCGCTCCAGAAAAATCATGGCATCGCCCTGCGAGGTCAACAGCGACTGGCGTAACGATTGCTCCGCCAGCGGCCCCAGCACGATTGCCAGCACGGCGGGCGCCAGCGGGTAGTTGAGCTTGCGCAACAGATAGCCGGCCAGGCCGAACACGAACATCAGCCACACGTCGTGCATGGTCTGGGTGGGCGCGTACCCGCCGACGATGCACAGCGTGAAGATGATTGGCGCGAGAATCGTGAAAGGCATGGTCAACACGCGCACGAACACGGGGATGAAAGCCAGGTTGATCAGCAACGTGAACAGGTTCGCGATATACAGCGAACCGATCAGGCCCCAGACGAAGTCGGGGTGCTCGGTGAACAACAGCGGACCCGGGCGCAGGCCCCAGATGATCATGCCGCCGAGCAGGATCGCGGTGGTGGGCGAGCCGGGGATTCCCAGCGTGATCATCGGCAACATGCTGCCGGTGGAGGCGGCGTTGTTGGCCGCCTCGGGCGCCGCCACGCCGGCCACGTTGCCCTTGCCGAAACTGTCGGGGTCCTTGGAGAACGTCTTCGCCAACCCGTAGGACATCAGCGACGCCGGGGTGGCGCCGGCCGCCGGCAGGGTGCCGACGAAATAGCCCAGCACCGAGCCGAGCACGGTGGTGCCCCCGTACTCCTTGATGTCGCGCATGTTCGACAGCATCTGGCGGAACGACGCGCGCACCTTGTGGACGATCACTTTCCCCTTGGTCTGCTCGAGCGTCCACAACATCTCGCCGATACCGTAGACGCCGATCGCCAGCACCAGGAAGTTGATGCCGTGCAGGAAGCCGGAGATGTCGAAGAAGATCAACCGGGGCTTGCCGGAAATGATGTCGAGGCCGATGGTCGCCAGCACCAGGCCGATCAGGATGGAGAAGATCGTCTTCGGGATGTCGTCGCCGCCGAGACCGATGAAGGTGGCGAATGCGAGCACCATGAGCGCGAACTCTTCGGCCGGGCCGAAGCGCAGCGCAAACTCGGCGAGCGGCGGTGCGAACAGCGTGAACAGCACCACCGAGATGGTGCCGCCGACGAACGAGGCCGTCGCGGCCGCCGTCAGCGCCTTGTCCGCGCGGCCCTGCTGCGCAAGCGGCCGGCCGTCGAACACCGTTGCCACCGCGGTCGACGCGCCCGGGATCCCGAGCGTGATCGAACTGATCGCGCCGCCGTACATCGCCCCGTAGTAGATCGCCGCCAGGAAAATGATCGCCGCATTGGGCGGAACGAGGAAGGTGATCGGCAGCAGTATCGCGACGCCGTTGACCGAACCGAGCCCGGGCATCGCACCCACCAGCAACCCGACGACGCAGCCGATGAGGATCATGGTCAGATTGAGGGGCTGCAGCGCCTCCATCAATCCGCCGCCCAGTGACGTCAGGATCGTTTCCACGCTCTTTCGTTCTCCGCTCCGATCCGCTCAGGAGTACATCAGGTCGTAGATCGGGTAGAACAGCGGTTCGGTGATTTCCTTCGGCAGCGGGATCTGCAATGCCCACTCGAACAGGCAGAAGATGAACACCGGGATACCGACGCTGAACAACGCGGTCGTGAGCCAGCGATGTTGGCCGATGAACCGGAAGTAGAACAGGAGAAACATCAGCAGCGCCGCGTAGATACCGACGACGTGCGTGGCGAGCAACAGGAACAGGATCGCGCCGACCGAGGTGCCCACCACGATCACCGACTCGCGCGACATGTACTGCTCTTGCGAGCGCGACTCCGGCGTCGAGCGCCGGAACCAGCGCACCAGCGTCCACAGCGACGACAGCAGCATGCCGGCCGACAGCCAGAACGGCCACGCGCCGGACCCCGGGCCCGCGCCCCTGATCCAGCCGATACTCAGCCCGTCGGTGCTCTTGTACATGAACGCGATCGACAGCAGCACCGTACCGATCGCCATCCACAGTTCGGCCCTACGAACAGTCATGCAAAGCGCGCCCCGCGGTAGTGGTTGGGGAATCAGGAGAGGATCAACCGACCCGGAGCAGGCTCCCCCGCTCCGGGTCGGCGCAACGCTTTATCGGCGCGTGAACGCCTCGGCGCGGATCACTGGCCGGTGATCGCCGCGGCCCCTACTTTCTCGATCAAGGCTTTGTGGCGGGCCGCCTGCGCCTGGTGAAACTTCGCCAGGTCGTCACCGGCAACCCACTCGGTGCAGGTCAGGCCGTCTTCGACGCAGAACTTCTGCCACTCCTCGGACTCGAACAGCGTCCTGAACAGGTTGATGTACCAGTCCTGCGCCTCCTTCGACATGCCCGGGGGGCCGTTGATAGAACGCTGCATGTAGTACTCGAGATCGTGACCGAGTTCCTTGGCCGTCGGCACGTCCGGGAACGACGCCATGCGCTTGTCGGTGAACTGGACGATGGGCTTGCTCTGTCCGGCGCGGTAGAACTCGTTCTGCTCGGCCGGGTTGTTGACCGTCGAGTCGATGTGCTTGCCGATCAGGTTCTTGGCCACCGTACCGCCACCGGGGAACGGGATGTAGGTCACCTTGTAGCCGAACTCCGCTTCCATCATCGCGGTGAGAATGGAGTCCTCCTGACCGCTGCCGGTCCCGCCGACTTTCCACGCCTTGCCCGCGGATTTGACCCGGTTCACGTAGCTGTCGAGGCTGGTGATGTCTTTCTGATCAGCGTGCACCCAGAGCAGGAAGGTGTCGAGCGCCATGCGCCCGATCGGCGTGAACTCGCTGATGTCGACGCCGAGGCCCTTCTGGATGATCGGGGTCGTGTAGAAGCTGTTCAGGGTCACCAGGATCACGTGATCGTCGCCGGCCTTGTCCTTCAGATAACGCAGCGCCTCGGCGCCGGACCCGCCGGGCTTGTTGATCGGAATGAACGGACGCGGCGACAGGTTCTTCTTCTCGATCAACCCCTGCAGCAGTCGGGCGATCTGGTCCGCGCCGCCGCCAGTACCGGCCATGATGATGAACTCGACGGGTTTTCTCGGCTGCCATGCCGCCGAGGCCACGGTGGAAACCACCATCGCGAGCGCAGCGGTAATCGCTACGGCAGGGACTACTGTAAATTTGCGAAATGCTCTCATCGTTCTCCTCCCAGAATGTGGGAAACCGCGACGCAACCAAACGTACCAAGGCCAGGCTTATTTTGGTATACGGTATACCAGGCTCGGCTAGCCTAGCGTGTCGCCCGGGGGTTGTAAAGCGTCGCTCCGCCGCGGTGTGCGGCGCAGGGCGCGGGCCATGGTTGCGCCGATCTGGACGGGCGATTCGGCGATGTAAACGCCGGCGCCCTTGAGCGCGCTGACCTTCGATTCGGCGTCGCCCAGGCCGTGTTGTATCACGGCCCCGGCGTGTCCCATGCGTCG
>JBFJWO010000096.1:0-12157 GCA_041623575.1 Gammaproteobacteria bacterium | reverse complement strand
GCGACGAAGCAGAGGTCGGCGTGCACGCCGTTGGTGATGAACGCCTTGGTCCCGTTCAGCACCCAGTGGTCGCCGTCCGCGACCGCGCGCGTCGCGATCGCGGCCACGTCGGAGCCCGCGTCCGGTTCGGTGACGGCGACCGCGGTGAGGCGTTCCCCGCTGATGACGCCGGGCAGGTAGGCGGCCAACTGCGCCTCGTCGCCACCGTGGACCAGGTGCGGCGAGGCCATGTCGGTGTGCACCAGCACGGTGATGGCGAAGCCGCCGAAAGTCGAGCGGCCCAGTTCCTCGGCCAGCACGACGGTCGCGAGCGTATCGAGTTCGGAGCCGCCGTGGGCGCGCGGGTAGCGGATACCGAACAACCCCAGCGCCCCCATCTCGCGCAGCACCTCGCGCGGGACGCTGCCCGCGGCTTCCCAGGTCTCGGCACGCGGCACGACCCTCTCGGCGACGAAGCGGCGGACCTGCTCGCGCAGCAGGTCGTGGCTGGCGTCGAAATAGACGCTGTCGGTCACGGTGAGTCTCGCGCGCCGACGGCGCGCCGCAGCACGGCTGCGGCGTCATGCCCCAGGCCGTCACCAGCGTAGGCCACGAAGTTGTCCGGGCGCACCAGAATCAGGCGCGCCTGCCACTCGTGCGCCGCCTCGGGGCCGGCGTCGACGGTCTGCAGCGGGATACGCAACGCGTGCGCCGCCGCCACCAGCGCGTCGGCGTCGGCGGCGTCCGCGCCCGCATCGATCAGCCCGAACCCCGCGCCGAGGCGCTCGAACAACGCGTCGCCGCCGGCGAACGGCCGCGGCGACAGGTGGTAACCGGCGCGTGCGCGGTGCTCGTGCCTGCCGCGCGCACCGCTCGCTGCGCCCGCCTCGCCCCACACGACCGGCGAGCCGGCGTAGTGCGGCAGGAAACCGGTCACCTCGGCGTCGCCGCCGCGTGCGCGTCGCGCCCAGGCGACCTCGAAGGCGTCCCGATCGACGGCCGGGTCGAAGGTGGCGACGAACTCGCGATCGTCGCGGATCATGCGGGCGATGAAATCCTCCGCCGTCGAGACGAACACCGGGCGGCGTTCGGCACTGTAGGAGTCGAGCAGCCCGGGCGGCGCCCATCCGTCGATCACCGCAGCCAGCTTCCAGCCGAGGTTGCGCGCGTCCTCGAACCCCGTGTTGATGCCGAACCCGCCGTAGGGCGGGTGACTGTGCGCGGCATCGCCGGCGATGAACACGCGCCCCGACCTATAGCCGCGGGCGATGGCGATACGCAGGTCCCAGAAGCCGACGTGCTCGAACTCGACGTCGATGGGCGCGCCGAAAGCATCGCGCAGGCAGGCGACGAAGTCGAAATTATCGCGCGTGGCCTCGGCCGGCACGGGTGCGTGGAAGAACCAGTTGCCGTCCAGGTCGACGCGCCCGAGGAACTGCCAGTAGCCCTCGAGTTCCGGGCGCAGCACGTTGAAGAACGACTTGCCGGGAAACCGCTCCAGCAGTCGGTGCAGCTCTCGCGAACGAAAGACCAGCAGCGCCATGCGCTTGCCGTGCGGGTCGACGTCCTGCTCGAACCCGGCCAACCGGCGCACCAGCGAGTTGCTGCCGTCGCAACCCACCAGGTAGTCGCCGCGCAAGGTGCGGCGCGAACCCTGCCGGGAAAGGGTCATGCTCACGCCGGCGTCGTCGCACGCGAGTTCCTCGCCCGTCCAGCCGTAGAGCGTCTCGACGGTGTCCAGCGCCGCTGCACGCCGGCGCAGCACTTTCTCCGTCTCGTACTGCGGCAGCCGTTCGTTGTCGCAGGCGTAGAACTCGCGCACGCTGGCCCGCTCGAGCCAGTCGTAGTGCCAGCCGCTGAACAGCGACCCGTAGGCGGTCAGCCCGGCGATGCCGTACTCGTGCGGGATCGGGCAGGCGGCGCGGATCGCCCGCGACACGCCCCAGGCGCAAAAGTGCTCGCCGCTGCGCTGGGTCAGGTTCTGGCCCTTGGGAATGGCCTGCACCTCGGCGAGGCGCTCGACGAGTCGACAGGCCACGCCGCGCTGGCCGAGTTCGATGGCGAGACCGAGCCCGACCGGCCCGCCGCCGACGATGATCACCTTTCCCGACACGCGCAACCGTATCCGCTGTGATGAGGTCCGGAAATTCTATAGAAAGACCCACGGCTTTGGCATAAGCTCTGGCCACAGCTTCACCCGGTGACGTCCGGCGCGGCATTGGCCGACGGCGCAAGCGATCGCGCGAACCGCGAAGCCGTGAACGAGTGCTCGCTGCCGGGCAGCGACGTCGCCTCGAGTGAGTCCGTGAGCCTGATCCAATACCTCTCGCGTATCCAGTTCGACTTCGGCGCGCTCGGCCTGCTCGGCGAGGAACTCGCGCGCCTGCGGATCGAGCGCCCGCTGCTGGTCACCGACGCAGGTGTCGCGGCGGCCGGGATCGTCGAGCGCACGCGCGCCGCGGCACGACCGGTGGTGCCGGTGGTGTACGCCGACACCACCGGCAATCCCACGGAAAGCTGTCTCGAGCAGTGTCTCGCCTTGTGGCGCGAGCACGGCTGCGACGGCCTGATCGCGCTCGGCGGCGGATCGCCCATCGATCTCTCCAAGGCGGTGGCGCTGATCGCCAGCCACGGCGGCGTGTTCGCCGACTACGACGTCAAGACCGGCGGCAGCGAGGACATCGGCCGGGTCGCACCGCAGATCGCCGTGCCCACCGCCGCCGGCACCGGCGCGGAGATCGGCCGCGCGTGCGTGATGACGTTGCACACGGGGCGCAAGTGCGTGGCGGTGAACCTGAACATGGTGGCCGACACGGTGATCTGCGATCCCGAACTCACCCTGAGCCTGCCGGCGCGCATGACCGCGGCGACCGGCATCGACGCGCTCAGCCACGGCGTCGAAACCTACGTCAGCACCTCCGTCAACCCGCCGGCCGATGCGATCGCGATCGACTGCGTCGGCCGCGGCGCGAAATGGCTGCGCCGCGCGGTGGAGGACGGGGCCGATCGCGAGGCGCGCTGGCAGATGATGATGACCGCGCTCGAAGGCGGCATGGTGTTGCAGAAAGGGCTCGGCAGCGCGCACGCCATGGCCAATCCGCTGGGCGAGGCGGGACACCATCACGGCACGCTGCTCGGCATCCTGCTGCCGCACGTGGTGCGCTTCAACGCCAAGGCGGCCGCGCCGCGGCTTGCGGACCTGCACGCACGTGCCGGCGTCGAAAGCGGCCGGTCGCTGGCCGAGTGGCTGCAACGGCTGGTCCACGATGTCGGGCTGCCCGGGCGCCTCGGCGATCTCGGCGTCGCGCAGGCACAGGTCGATACGCTGGCGGAGAAGGCATCGAAGGACCATCTCAGCCGCACCAACCCGCGGGCGGCGAGCGCCGAAGACTACCGCCGGCTGTTGCGGGCCGCGTTGTGAGCGAAGCGCTGCCCTGTCCTCCCGCGGCGGCGCGGGTCGAGGCAGACCAGGCGATCGACAACCAACGCACGCTACGGGCACGCTGACGCCGCGCACCGGACGCGGCAACGCCGAGCGCGGGGCGTGTGCACACTCGAACCGGAGGTCCAATGAAAAAAGTCGACGCTTTCAATCACATCTGGCCCAAGCCGTTCTACGAGGCGCTGCAACGCCGAACCGGCCGGATGACCGACATCGCGCGGCGCTCGGAGTCGGTGCCGATGATCACCGACCTCGACGTGCGGTTCGCGACCATGGACCTGCACGAGGACTACAGCCAGATCCTCTCGCTGGCCTCGCCCCCGCTGGAGCTGTTTGCGCCGCCCGAGGCGTGCGTCGAGCTCGCGCGCATCGGCACCGACAGCATGGCGGAACTGTGCCAGCGCCACCCGGGGCGTTTCCCGGGCTTCATCGCGACGCTGCCGATGAGCGCCGGCAGCGAGGCCATCGTCGAAGCCGCGCGCTACGCCATCGAGGACTGCAACGCCGTGGGCGTGCAGATCTTCACCAACGTCGGCGGCACCCCGCTCGACGATCCGCGCTTCGAGCCGTTGTGGGCGTTCATGGCGGCGGCCGACCTGCCGATCTGGATGCATCCCGCGCGCGGCGCGCGCTTCACCGACTACCTGAGCGAGGAGACATCACGCTACGAGATCTGGTGGACGTTCGGCTGGCCCTACGAGACCTCGGCCGCGATGGCCCGGCTGGTGTTCTCCAGACTCCTCGACCGCCTGCCGGACCTCAAGATCATCACCCACCACGGCGGCGGCATGATCCCCTACTTCGAGGGCCGGGTCGGCCCCGGCTGGGACGTGCTCGGCGCGCGCACCACCGACGAGGACTACGGCAGGCTGCTGCGTGAGCTGAAACACCGCCCGCTCGACTATTTCCGGCGCTTTTACGCGGACACGGCGCTGTTCGGCGCGGCCGCTGCGACGCGTTGCGCGCTCGATTTCTTCGGCGCCGAGCACGTGGTGTTCGCGAGCGACGCCCCGTTCGACCCCGAGGGCGGCAGGATGTACATCCGCGAGACCATCCGCATCCTCGACGAACTGGAGGTCGACGAGGCGACGCGCGCGCTGATCTACCACGGCAACCTCGAACGGCTGACGAAACGCCGTTTCCACTGAAGGCGTACGCCCGGCGGGGCAGGGCATCGCCCGACGTTCTTTCGAGCGGTCGCCGGCGCGGCTCACCCGCGCCCCGTCTTCAACGCGGCGTGAAGCGCTCCACCGAAGCGAGGCGCCCGCCGCCGCTGCCGCCGATCACGTAGATGTCCCCGTTCAGCGCCACCGCGGCGGCGTCCGTGCGCGCGGCGAACATCGAGGTGATCGGCGTCCAGGTGTTGGCCACCGGGTCGTAGACCTCGGCGGTGCGAAACGCCGCGCCGATGTTGCAGTTGTTGCCGAAACCACAGCTTACGGGGTTGCCGCCGAAGACGTAGATCCTGCCGCCCAGGGTTGCCACCGCCGCACCGTCGCGCTTGGTGCCCATGTCGGGGGCGTCGCGCCACATTTCGTCCTCCGGGCCGTGGCGCTCGACCGAGTCGAGCGCGCCCCGGGGCGTACCGCTGCCGAACCCGCCGATCACGTACATCTGGTCGCCCAACACCGCCACCGCCGGTCGCAACCATTCGATGACGTTGCGCGACGGCGCATCGATCCAGATGTTCTGCGCCGGCGCGAACCCTACCGGGTCGAGCGAGCCACCACTCTCCACGCCGACGATGATCGGGCCGAGCCCCGGATGCGTGTAGGTGGCGGCGTTGGTGTCGCCGAAGCTGCCGTCGAAGCCCTGGTTCGGTGTCACCGTGCTCCACGAGGTGCCGTTGAACGCCTGGATGGAGTTGCTGCCGAAGATGTCGACGTACAGCACGCCGTCGACCACGGCGGCGTTGTTCACGCTCTGGTTGCCCGTGAGCGGCACCGAGCTCCCCGCCCGCCATTGGTTGCTGACCGGGTCGTCGATCTCCACCGTGTTGGTGAGGCCGCCCGTGAACGCGCCGCCGACAACGTAGATCTCGCCGTTCAGCACCACCGTGCTGTGCCCGGAACGCGGGGTCGCGAGCGACGCCATGCGTTGCCAGGGCGGCGGGTTGAACACCGTGTTGTCGGTCGCGCTGAGCGAGGTGCCGACCAGCTCCACGGTCCTGTCGATGGTGGTCGAGGTGAAGAAACCCCCACCGTCGGAGCTGTAGAAGATGTCCTGGTCGTAGCCGATCGGCCCGATGCCCGCCTTGTAGTACTCGTTCTCGCTGAAGCGGGTGGTGGTATCGTCGCACAGCGTGATACCGAGGATGGTCTCGCACCCGCCGTCGCTCGAGCTGTGGCTCGCGACCAGCGCCGGGACGGTGTTGTACTCGCCGTCGAAGATGCCGGCGGAGACGCCCACCGACTCGTTGCTCGCGAACTCGATGAAAAAGCCGCCGCCGACCCAGTTGCCGGTCTCGGCATTGTAGACGGTCTGCAGGTTGACGCCGTCGGTCGACCCGAGCAGCGAGCCGTTGGCGCTGATCGCGACGTGGGTCCAGCGCGGCAGGAAATCGCCGGCGTCGCCGGTGAAGGTGAGCGGGTAGGCCGTCTCGCCCGCGATCGTGACGGGCGCGCCGAGAGTGACCGTGAACTCGCCGTTGTCGGCGTCCGAGGAAGTGCCGCTGCCCTGCGCGAACGACAGCGTGGTGCTGTTCCACGCGAACGTCCAGGTCGCGCCCTGCGCGAGGTCCGCCTGCAGCGGCAGGGTCTGTCCGCTGCCGTTGCCGTTACCGTCGTCGCTGCCGTTGCCGTTGCCGTTTCCGCCGCCGCCGCAGGCGCCGAGGAACAGGAGAACCACCAGGAACAGGGTCGGGATGAGTGCTCTTTTCGCCATGTTGTATCTCCCGCCGACAGCGTCCGCGCGGTACCTCCGGGGCCGCGGCCTACATCCTGAAGTGGGAAAAATAGCACAATCGCACCGCCGCGGCAGCGCGGTCCGGATCGCCGGTTTTTCTTACAGTCGCGGAAAACGGCTGCGCCGCGGCGCTCCCGGCCGCGTGTCTAGAGCGCCTCGACGTTGCCGCACACGCTGATCGGTTGCCCCGAGATGCTGGCCCCGGCCGCGGAGCACAGGAACAGCGCCGTGTTGGCGATGTCCACGGCCGTAACCATACTGCCGAGCGACGCCTTGTGGCGGTACTCGTCCGCCATCTGCTCGTAGCCGATGCCGAGTGCGCGCGCGCGTTCGGCGATCACGCGTTCAATGCGCTCGCCCTCGACCACGCCCGGCAGGATCGCGTTGACGCGTATGCCGTCCTTGCCGAGTTCGGCGGCGAGGCTCTTCATCAGGCCGACAACACCCCACTTGCTCGCCGCGTAGGGCGTGCGATAGGCGTAGCCGAGGCGCCCGGCGATCGAAGAGATGCACACGATCGAGGCATCGCCCGATTCGCGCAGCAACGCCGCCGCGTGCTTGGCGCAGTAGAACTGGCCGCTCAGATTGACCGCGAGGGTGCGCTCCCAGTCGGCACCGGCGAGCGTATCCACCGCGCCGGTCGGGCCGGCAATGCCGGCGTTGTTGACCAGCACGTCGAGTCGTCCGAACGCGTGGCGCACGTCCTCGACGAGGCTCTCGACCTGCTTCTCGTCGGCCACGTCACACACGCGGGTACGCCAGTCCGGGTGCTCGTTCGCGCACCGCGCGAGCGCGTCGGCGTCGATATCGCAGACGTACAGGCGCGCGCCGGCCGCCGCCAGCGTTGCGGCGATGGCGTACCCGATTCCCGCCGCGGCAGCCGTGACCAGCACGCACTTGCCCGCGAGCGCTTCGCCCGACTTCGTCATGTCCGCTGCCCCCGTGCGTCTCAGAAAGCCACCTGGTCGCCGCCCTTGAGGTCGAGCATCGCCCTCGCCTCCGCGGGTGTGGCGAGCGCGAGCGACAGGCCTTCGAGCACCTGGCGCATCTTCGTCACCTGCGCGGCGCTGGACTCGGCGAGTCGGCCCGGCGCGATCCACAACGAGTCCTCGAGACCGACCCGCACGTTGGCGCCGTTGGCCGCCCCGATCGCGGCGAGCGGGATCTGGTGGCGGCCGGCGCCCAGGATCGACCAGCGGTAGGCGTCCCCGAACAGCCGATCGGCGGTGCGCTTCATGTGCATGAGGTCCTCGGGGTGCGGGCCGATGCCGCCCAGGATGCCGAACACCGACTGCACGAACAGCGGCGGGCGCGCCAACCCGCGTTCGACGAAGTGCGCGAGGTTGTAGAGGTGCGAGATGTCGTAGCACTCGAACTCGAAGCGCGTGCCGTTGTCGTTGCCGGTGCGCAGGATGGTCTCGATGTCCTGGAAGGTGTTCTTGAACACCAGGTCACGCGAGTTCTCGAGGTGCGCGCGTTCCCAGTCGAAACGCAGCTCGCGGAAGCGCTCGAGCATCGGGAAGAGGCCGAAGTTCATCGAGCCCATGTTGAGCGAGGCGACTTCGGGCTTGAAGGTGGCGGCCGGGCGCATGCGCTCCTCGACGCTCATCCAGGGGCTGCCGCCGGTGGTGATGTTGACGACCGCCTCCGTGGCCTGCTTGATGCGGGGCAGGAACTGTTCGAACACGGCGGGGTCCTGGGTCGGCTGCCCGGTCTCGGGGTCGCGCGCGTGCAGGTGCAGGATGGCGGCGCCCGCTTCGGCAGCGGCCACCGCGGCGGCGGCGATCTCGCTCGGCGTGACGGGCAGGTGAGGCGACATGGAAGGCGTGTGGATCGCGCCCGTCACGGCGCAGGTGACGATGACCTTGCGGGGTTGTTTCGACACGGGCGATCCTCGGCGGCGCGGGAGGACGCTCACGTTACCGAATTGCGGGCCTGCTTACCAACTGAACGAGTAGTCGAACAGCACCGTCGCCGCCGTCACGGTGGGAAACAGGTCCTGTTCGCGTTGCAACCCGATCGCATCGCCGGGGCTGGAGTCGCCGCGTTGCTCGTAGACCTCCAGGCGCAGGCCCCATTGGTGGCCGCGCCCGGTGGTGGCACCCAGCCGCGCCCCCAGGGTAGTGGCGTCGAACGCCCCGAGACGGTAGTCGGCACTGGCGTACTCGGGCAGCGCCTCGCCGTCGACCAGGCTTTGGCGATAGAACGAGGCGGCCGCCTGGGTGTACCAGCGCAGGTGCGGCTCGAGGTAATAGCCCCCGTCCAGGCGCCAGCGATAGCGGGCCTCGAGGGTGTGCGAGACCACCTCCCAGTTGTCGCTCATGTAGCGGTAGGAGAGATCGAGCACGTCGCCGTCGAGGTTGCGTTTGCCCTGCCAGTAGAACGTGCGGCGCGAGCGCGAGTCGGGTCGGCGCTCGTAAAGGTAGCGCCGGGTCTCGCCGCTCACCGGGTCGACCACGCTCAACAGCTTGTAGGGGTCGCTCTGGTATCCGTCGACCTCGCTCAGACCGACGTTGACGCTCATCAGGAAGTCGCGGCTGACGACCTGAGTGACGCCCAGCAGCACTTCGCCGACGGTCTTGTCCTCGGTGGCCCCGTCGCGCGGTTGCTCCGCGCCGGCGCCCGCCATGACGGCAAACGGGATCGGCACCCCGCCCACCGGGTCCAGCCGGTCCTGCTCGACCGAGACGCCGGCGCTCCACGTGGTGTTGCGGTCGGCGCTGTCACGGGCGATCCTCGCGCTCGTCGAAAGCGAGACGAAGTCGTACTCCGAGGAGGCATTGGCGCCGACCCCGGCGCGCCAGGTCCGCCCGAGAGGCCAGTCGTAGGCGGCCGACACGGCAACGCGGGTGTCGCGGAAGGTGTCGTCGAGCGGGGCATCGCCGGCATCGACGGTGTAGCTGCCGCGACCGGAAGGGCGCGTGAACGTCTGCGCCGCGTCGCTGGCCGTTGCCCCGTTGGGCGAAGCGCCGGTCAAGGCGTCGGCGACCAGCTTGAACGAAAGCACGGCCTCGTCGTCGAAAGTGCGCGCGGCGCTGATCACCGGCTCGAGCGCGCTCACGCGCTCACGCGCTCGGCGCCCTCGGAGTACACGAGCACGGCCGCGTCGACGTCCCACTGCGCCTGCACCCCTGTCGGGCCGGTGCACAACAGCCCCGAGGTCGCCAGCGCCAGGCGCCGGCGCAACGCCGGCCCGCTCAGTTGCACCCGCAGCCCCCGCCGGCGAAGCCGCGCCCGCCGCTTGTCGCCTCCTTGCTGAAGTAGATGTGATCGTCGAGCCCGAGTATCACGGCGTCGGCGCCGAGTTGCATGTCCGGGCGGGCCAGCACGCCGCGCTGCCAGGGTTTCACGCCCCAGTTGGCACACCCGCCCGCGACCAGGACGATGCACAGCGCCGCCCGTCGAAGCCCTCTGTTTCGCACAACTGCCCCCCGTCGTATCGGCGCCTCGGCGCCCCGCGCGCACTGTGACGGTGCATACTTAAGCCTGGCTTAAGCGTCGGCCTGCTACCGTGCCGGACCGGCGACCCCCGACGATGACCGGGATCAAGAAAGGCAGCGCATGAGACTGTTGCTCGTGGAAGACGACCCGGCGCTCGGCGAAGGCATCCGCGATGCCCTGCTGCGCGCGCACTACACGGTCGACTGGGTCAGCGACGGGGGCCACGCGCTGCAAGCCCTGCTGAACGAGGAGTTCGAGCTGGCCGTGCTGGACCTCGGGCTGCCCTCGCTCGACGGCAGCGAGGTGCTTGGCCGGTGCCGTGCACGCGGCGTGAAGACGCCGATCCTGGTGCTGACCGCGCGCGACGCGGTCCCGACCGCGTCGCGGGCCTCGACGGCGGCGCGGACGACTATCTGACCAAGCCCTTCGACGTCGACGAGCTCCTCGCGCGCATCCGTGCGTTGACACGACGCGCCGGCGACGGGGCCGCGACGATCCTGCGCCACGGGGCGTTGACGATCGATCCCCGTTCGCGCCGGGTCACCTGGGAGGACGCCGAGGTCGCGCTGACCCGCCGCGAATTCGACCTGCTGCACGAACTGCTGCGCCAGCGCGGCCGCGTGCTGACGCGCGAGCAGCTCGAAGCGAGCCTGTACGGCTGGCAGCAGGACGTGGACAGCAACGCGATCGAAGTGCACGTGCACAAGCTGCGCAGGAAACTCGCCCGGGACCTGATCCGCAACGTGCGCGGCGTGGGTTACTGCATCGAGCGATGAGTTCGATCCGCGCCTTCCTGCTCGCCGGGGTCCTCGGCTCGATCACCGCCGTCATCCTGACCACCAGCGTTGTGGGTTACCGCAGCGCGCGCCACGAGATCGGCGAGATCTACGACGCCAACCTCGTGCAGTACGCGCGGCTGCTGCATGCGCTGCTGGCCGGCAGGGAGCCGGCCCAGGCCGCGACGCTGGTTCGGGCCCTCGTCCTGCCGGACCTGGGCGGCGCGGACGAGGAAGCCATCGAGGACCGACTCGCCGCCGAACCCGGCCTGATCGAAAGCATCGGTCATCCCTACGAGCGCAAGTTCGCGTTCCAGCTGCTCGATGCCGACGGCGGGGTCGTCCTGCAGAGCCCGCAGGCGCCCGCTGTGCCGTTTGCCGCGCTGCGGCCGGGAATCGCCCGGGCGCACCACGGGGACGACACCTGGGTGGTGTTCACGACGCGCGACGGCGATTCGGCGAACTGGCTGCAGGTCGCCGAACGCCTCGAGGTGCGCGAGGAACTGATCGAGGAGATCGCCGTGCTGTCCGTGACCCCGCAGCTCCTTGCCCTGCCCGCGATACTGCTGCTGGTCTACTGGGTCGTCGGACGCGGTCTTGCACCACTGGTGAAGATGGCCCGCGCCATTGGCCGCCGGGCCCCGGAAAACCTGCGACCCATGCAATGGGAACGCCTGCCGCGCGAACTGGCTCCGCTCGACGCCGCCGTCAATCGATTGATGCTGCGCCTGGATGGCGCACTCGAACGCGAGCGCCGCTTCACCGCGGATGCGGCGCACGAGCTGAAGACGCCGCTAACGGTGCTGAAAGTGCATGCGCACAACGCCGTCTCGGCGCCAGACGCCGCGACACGCGACAAAGCGCTCGAGCACCTGCTGCAGGGCGTGGATCGCACCGCACACCTGGTCACGCAGTTACTGACCCTGGCGCGCGTCGAACCGGCGCCGCAAGCCACCGCCACGGTGGACCTGGTCCGCCTGGTCCGCGAAGAGGTGGCCGCGCTGGCGCCGCTGGCGTTGCAACGCGGCCAGGAACTGCAGTTCGCGAGCGAACGCGAGCACGTGGGCACGGCCGGCGACGAGGCGGCGCTCAAGGGCTTGGTGCGCAACCTGCTGGACAACGCGATCCGCTACACCCCGGTCGACGGGCGCATCGCCGTCTCGCTCGACTGGCGGGACGCGCGCGTTCGCCTGCGCGTCAGCGACTCCGGCCCCGGTATCGCGGAGGACCTCTGCGAGCGCGTGTTCGAGCGGTTCTTCCGCG
This sequence comes from Gammaproteobacteria bacterium, assembly GCA_041623575.1. Taxonomy (GTDB): domain Bacteria; phylum Pseudomonadota; class Gammaproteobacteria; order JAHELT01; family JAHELT01; genus JAHELT01. Next base: position 352 of record JBFJWO010000096.1, on the reverse strand, counting down.
TCCCCGGCAACCGCGACCAGGGCGCGGGCCTCGGGCTGTCCATCGTCAAGCGCGCCGCAGACCATCACCGTGCCGCGGTCTCGCTGGGGCGGCGCCGTGACAACGGTGATTTCTACGTCGAAGTGAGCTTCCCCGGCGAGGCGCAGACCTGATTCCCGGGCGCGGCGGCTGCGCGGGGAACGCGTGCCTGCGAGCCAGCGGGTTGAGCACATAGATACCGGGGTTGTCGATGGTCGCGCCGAGGTAGCGCGCGAAGGTGTGGAAGGGGTCGACGATGTGCACGTCCTTGCCGAGGCTCGCGAGCGTCTCCTCGTGCGCTTCGGACGTCGAATGGGTGATGACCTCCACGCCG
>JBFJWO010000095.1:0-12345 GCA_041623575.1 Gammaproteobacteria bacterium | reverse complement strand
GTCCGCCGCGAGCAGCGACACCACCGAGGCGCGGGTGAGTTCGCCCACCGCTTCCCCGTCGGCGTCCACCACCCGGAACACCGCGTCGCGCTCACCGTCGAGCACCTGCCTCAGCAGCGTCTCGATACGCGCGCCGGCCGCCACGGTGCCGGCGAACGGCCCGGCTCCCGGCGGCGTCATCACCGCCGCGGCGCTCAGCACCTTGGCCCGCGGAATACCGCGGGTGAACTCGGCGACGTAGCCGGTGGCCGGCTGCAGCACCAGGGTCTCGGGCGTGCCGATCTGGATGATCTCGCCGTCTTTCATGATCGCGATGCGATCGGCCAGCCGGATGGCCTCGTCGAAATCGTGGGTGATGAACACGATGGTCTTGCGCAGCACGCTCTGCAGGCGCAGGAACTCGTCCTGCATCTCGCGCCGGATCAACGGGTCCAGCGCCGAGAACGGCTCGTCGAGGAACCACACGTCGGGCTCGACGGCCAGCGAACGCGCGATGCCGACCCGCTGCTGCTGACCGCCCGAGAGCTCGCGCGGGTAGTACTCCTCGCGCCCGCCCAGGCCGACCAGTTCGATCATCTCGCGCGCGCGCGCCTCGCGCCCGGCCCTGTCCACGCCCTGGATCTCCAGCGGGAACGCCACGTTGCCGAGCACCGTGCGGTGCGGCAGCAGCGCGAAGTGCTGGAACACCATGCCCATCTTGTGACGGCGCAGCGCGATCAGCTCGTTCTCCGAGACCGCCATCAGGTTCTCGCCGTCGAACAGCAGCTCGCCCGCGCTCGGCTCGATCAGGCGGGTCATGCAACGCACCAGGGTCGACTTGCCGGACCCGGACAGGCCCATGATGATGAAGATCTCGCCGGACACCACGTCGAAGGTCGCATCGCGCACCGCGGCGATCAGGCCTTCGCGATCCAACACCGCGTGCTCTGGCACCCGCGCGCCGGCAAACAGCGCCGCGGCGTCCGCGCCGAACACTTTCCACAACCCGCGGCAGGCGAGCTTGACGGGGGCGCCGCCGCGGCCGGCCGGCGCGTCCGTGCTCATCGGTCTCGGGCCGGCGGACTCACCCCGGGGCCGGCGCCGGGCGGGCCTGTGCCGCCCGGGCGCGGCGGGGGCTCACTGCAGCCACTTCTTCCAGGTCGCTTCGTTGTCGGCGATCCACTGGGCGACCACGTCGTCGACGCTGCGCCCGTTGAGGTCGACCTCGACGATCAGGCGGCTCATGGTGGCGTTGTCGATGTGGAAGTTGCGGATCGCGCGGTAGGCGCCGGGCCATTTCCGCTCGCCGCCCTTCCAGCCGACTTTCTTGATCCAGCCGAAGGGCTTGCCGCAGTCGTAGGCCATGTCCGGGTTGATGCCCCACTTGGGGTCCTCGTAACAGGCGTCGGTGTACTGCGGGAACTCGACCCACTCGCCCTCGTACTTGGCCACCGCCCAGTGCGGGGCGTACACCCACAGCAGGATCGGCTGCTTGCGCTGCACGGCGGATTCGAGCTCGGCGAACAGTGCCGCGTCGGTGCCGGCGTGCACCACCTCGTAGTCGAGGCCCAGGGCCTCCACGCGCTCGTCGTCGAAGCCCGCCCAGGTCACCGGCCCGCCGAGATAGCGGCCTTTCGGCGCGGTCTCCGGGGTCGCGAACGCCTCGGCGCAGTCGTTGAGCGCCTTCCAGTCCGGCAGGCCCGGGCATTTCTCCTTCATGTACATCGGGTACCACCACTCTTCCTTGGCGTCCATGCCGGTCTCGCCGAGGTCGACGGTCTTGCCGGTCGCGAGCGAGGCGTCCATGGCCTGCTTGCCGGTGGTTTCCCACATTTCCATCGCCACGTGCAGGTCGCCGGATTCGAGCCCGGCGAACTGCGCGATGTAGTCCGCCTGCACGTACTCGATGTTGTAGCCGGCGCGCTTGAGGACCTCGCCCATGATGTGGGTGGTGAGGTACTGGCCGGTCCAGTCGTGGATGGTCAGCTTGATCGGGTCGGTAGACTCGACCGCGGCACCGGCGCCGCCCGGGAGGGCCAGCGCCAGCGCCAGGGCCGCGGCGCTCAACAGGCGCGGCGTGTCGCTCGGCAGCGGGATGTTCATGGGGGTTTCCTCGATACTCGTTCGGTGGTTGCGGTGTCGTTGGTGTTCTGCGCCCGTCCGCGCGGCGGCCGGCGTCGCCCGATAATCGGCCAGCGTTCGGCCCAAGTCAACATCAAAGCCACACAGGCTGATGAAATCGGCGATAATACGCGCCGTTTCTGTAGTATTCGGGCGCAAACCTTCGCGCCCACGGCGAAGCGCGCTGGCGTGAGCCGTCCAACGGTCACGGGATCATGCTGCACCCCACGCGACGTCAGGCCGAGATCTTGAAAGCGGTGCGCGTACGCGGCAGCTGCGCAATCGCCGATCTCGCCGAGGAACTGCGGGTCTCCGAGGAGACCATCCGCCGCGACGTGCGCCCGCTCGCCAGCGAGGGCATGCTGCTCAGGATCCACGGCCGGGTGATCTCGCCGGAACGCTTTCGCGAGACGCCGTTTCGCAACCGCATGCGCGAGGCGCAGGCGGAGAAACAGCGCATCGCCGCGCGCGCCGCGGCGCTGGTGAACGACGGCGATTCGCTGATCATCGACACCGGCACGACGACCAGTTTCGTCGCCCGCGCCCTGACCGAGCACTCGAACCTGGTGGTGGTGACCAATTCCGTCGACGTGGCGCATACGCTCGCCACGCGCAACGGCAACCAGGTGTACATGGCGGGCGGGCGCCTGCGCGGCGACGACGGCGCCTCGCTCGGGGCCGCGGCGGTACGTTTCGTCGAGCAGTTCAGCGCGCGCCACGCGATCCTGTCCATGAAAGGCATCGACGCCGAGCTCGGGCTGATGGACTCCTATCTCAGCGAGGCGGAGTTCTCGCGGGCGGTGATCCGCCGCAGCGAGTGCGTGACGGTGGTGGCGGACCACAGCAAGTTCGGCGTGCGGGGTTTCGTCACGGTGTGCGGCTTCGAGTCGGTGCACACGCTGGTGACCAGCGCCGCGCCGCCCGAGCCGTTCGGTGCGGTGCTGTCCGCGGCCGGGGTCGAGGTCGCGCTGGCCTGACCCGCCGGCGACGCGCCGGCGGGCCGGGCCGCGCCAGTGTCATTCGAAGTACACGCGCACCGTGCGGCTTGCGTTCATCGTGACGTTGCAGAACGTCAGGCCGTCGCCCATGACCTCGCTGTCGCAGTCGCCGATACCCCAGTGGCTGAACACCGAGCCGTCGCCGGCGAAGGCGGTGAGCTGCACCTCCTGGCCCGGTTCCGCGGTGCCCGCACAGGGCATCGGCGTCGAGGCGGCGCCGGCAAACGCGCACGAGAACCCGAGCGAGGCGTTGACGTCGCCGCCACCGCCGCCGTGGTTCTCCACGCTCAGCACCGGGTCGCCGCCGGCGGGTGCGTCGCTGACGACCACGTCCTGGCCCAGCGTACCCCGCAGACCGATGCTGTCGAACACGCGCAGCTGCACGCGGTACGTGCCGGCGCTCGCGAAGGTGTACTCGACGATCTGCCCCGTCGCGTCCGCGACGTTGTCGTTGTCGAAGTGCCACTCGTAGCTGACGATGGCGCCGTTGCTGCTGGTGCTGGCGCCGGCGTCGAAGCGCGCGCTCTGCCCGGCCAGCGGTTGCGCCGGCGCTACGGTGAACGAGGCCCGCGGCAGGTTGCCGGCGACCAGGATCTGCACCAGCTCGGCGGACACGCCCTCGTTGTCCGTGACGCGAAGCCGGATGGGGTGCTCGCCCGTGGTCCGGTACTCGTAGCTCGCCCGCTCGCCGCTCGCGTCGAAGACGCCGTCGTTGTCGAAGTCCCACTCCCAGGCGACGATCTCGCCGTCGTCGGTGCTGCCCGAGGCATCGACCCGCACGTCGAGGTCGAAGACGGGCACGTACGGGTTGGGTGACAGGGTGAACGCCGGGACCGGCGGCCGGCCGAAGCGGGCCACGCACGCGCGGCTGCGGTCCATGACGACCTCGATGGTCGCCGTGTCGCCGGCGCAGTTCCCGCCCCAGGACAGGAACCGGGCGTTCTCGCGCGGCGTGGCCGTCAGCGACACCCGCGCACCCGGATCGAAGGCGTCGGCACAGGGCGCCTCGCAGGGTTCGCCGGTGCGCACGCTCAGGCCGTTGCCGGCGACGTCGAACGAGCCGGGGCCGTTCGCGACCACCGTCAGCACGCGCCGGCAGCCGGCATCGGCGACGGTGTCGCCGAGACCGTACACGGGCTGTGGTCGGGCACGCACCGTGCCGAAGCGGTACGCGCTGCCGTCGCCCAGTTGCCCGACGCCGTTGTCGCCCCAGGACCAGGGTTTGCCGCAGATGCGGTCGAGGGCGAGCGAATGCCGCCCGCCCGCGGCGATGGCCTCGGCAAGCGGCACGCCGAGCACGCGTTGCGGTACGAGTTGCAGCTGCCGGCCCGGCGTGTCGGGCGCGGGCTCGGCCGAATCGCTGACCTGGCCGAAGTCGTTGCTGCCCCATGCCCACACCTCGCCGTTGGCCTGCAGCGCCAGCGAGTGCAGCCAGCCGCCGTCGGCGGCGCGCACGTTGAGCAGGCGCGGCGGACGGGTCGGCTGCGCGATCGGCGTCTGCAGGCTGCCGTCGCCGAGTTGCCCGAAGGTGTTGGCGCCAAGCCCGCCGACGTTGCCGTCGTCGAGCACCAGCAGCGTGTGGTCCTGGCCGGCGCCGAGGCCGACGACGCCGGAGACGAAGCCGATGTCGATGGGCGTGCGCTGGTCGGGTTCACTGACCACGGAGCCGAGTTGCCCGCGATCGCTTGCGCCCCAGCCCCAGGCCGAGTTGTCGGTGGCGAGCGCCAGCGTGTGCTCGGCGCCCGCGGCGATGGCCTGGATGGTGACCACCGGCAGCGAGGCGGTCGCCGAGCGTGCGGCCTCGGAGATGTTCGTGTCGCCGAGCTGCCCGCGCGCGTTGCTGCCCCAGACGCGGACCTGCCCGGCGTTGGTGAGCAGGGCGCTGTGGTGCTTGCCGGCGGCGATGGCGACGGCGTCGGTGAAAGCGACGTCGCTAGTGTCGCGTGCCGGCACCGGTAGCGGGTAGGCCTCGTAGCCCGCTTCGAACCCGTCGCCCGCGTTTGCCTGCCCGCGGCGGTTGTCGCCCCAGGCCCAGACGCTGCCGTCCTCGAGCAGCGCCAGCGAGTGCGCACCGCCGGCCGCGACCGCCACCACGGTGGTTTCGAAAACGCCGACCCGCACGGGGACCTGGCGATCGACGAAGGTCCCGTCGCCGAGCTGGCCGTAATCGTTTCGCCCCCAGGCCCAGACGCTGCCGTCCTCGAGCAGTGCCAGGCTGTGCGTGTCGCCGGCGGCCATGGCCGCCACCGCGCCGCTGCTCGGCGCCGTATCGTCGGGCAGCACGACCACTGTCAGGTCGCGCTCGCGATCGACACCGCCGAGGCTGAAGCCGACCGGGAAGCGGTAGATGCCGGGCGCCGCGCCGGCGCCGGCGGCGACCCGCAGCAAGGCGAGATCGGTGATGATGTCGTGGTCGAGTTCGACCGTGACGTCGGGCTCGCCGGGTTCGCCAGGCGAGCGCGGGTGCTCGATGCGCTCGAGGTCGAAGTCCTTGTTACCGCCGGTTCCGCGGACCTCGAGACGGGCCGTGGCGCGGTCCCCGGGCGCCATGAACAGCAGCTCCGGGGTGATCGTGGCGATCACCGCGGGCTCGCGTTCGTCGTCGCCTTCGCCGTCGCCTCCGCCCGGGAAACACGCGCTCAACGCCATGCACAGGGTTCCTGCGAGCGCGGCCCGCACCAGCCCCGTGGTCGTCGTCTGTGCCATACCTGTGTACTCCTGAATCCTGCCGCGCTGCGGGTCGCAGCGCGCCCAAAACTGGGTGCAGGGTGCGCCAGGACGCGGTCGGCTTCAGTGATCGAATGGCCGGCCGGACGGTGCGCGATTCACGCCAATCGTGTGAAGCAGTCGCTTGCCGGCCGCGGGCACCGCGGCGCGCGGCGGGTTGCGTCCCGATCCCTGCCGGTGTTGCTCGACCCCCGTCACCGGGGGCGGGCGGGCGCCACCCGGGCTGTCTGCAGGGATCGGTCGCGGAGTCGCGGCGCCGACGTGCACAACGTCGCCACCCTGCTGCGCGAGTTGCTGCACGACGTGCAGTACCTCAACCGGGGCGTTGGCTTTGCTGGGGGACGCGGAGTGCCAAGCCTACAAGCTGCAGGAGCAGTGCCTGCACGAGCAGGGCGCGGTGCCCGGCTTCGACCGGGTCGACATCATTTTTCCGCACGCGGTGCACCCGCGACATCCACCCGCCGGCGCAGCCCGGGTTGCACTGACCGTTGCCCGTGGCGCGGCACGCGTATACTGGCCGCCGGGTTGCTTCGGGGGCGCACGTGCTGCGCAAGAACGTCATCTTCGCCGCCGTGCTGTTCTTTGGCTGGCTGCTCGCCGACAGCATCGCGTCGCTGGTCTTCGGCAGCCCGCTGCCGGGGGTGCACTACCCGCTGGCGAGCGGCACCCTCAAATACGCCCCCTACGACTGGACCGATCGCTCGCTCACCGAGGCGCCGCTGTTCCTGGCCGCGTTCGGCGCGCTGTGGTGGTTCCTCCTGCGCCGTGGCAGCGGCGGGCTACGCGCGGCGTCGCTGATCAGCGCGTTCCTGGTCGCGCCTTTCTGGATCGTGAGCGCGATAACGGCCGACCTGTACCGGCTCGACCTGAACGGCTGGTGGCTGGCGAGCATGCTCTACGCCAACCTGTCGTTTCTCGTCTACGGCTTTCTCGGCAGCGGGCGCGCCGGCGACCTGCGCTTCTAGTGCGTCTCAGGCCTGCTCGATGGGCCAGGCGTAGCCGGCCGAGGCGCCGCCGTCGACGCGCAGCGTCTGGCCCGTCATGTAGGCCGACGCCGGCGAGGCGAGGAAGATCGCCGTCCCCGTCATGTCGTCGGCCTCGCCCAGGCGCCCGAGCGGGGTGTGCTCGATGCCCCAGTCGTGGAAAGCGCGATCGTCCCACAGGTGGCGGTTGAGGTCGGTGACGATGAAGCCCGGGGCGATGCCGTTGACGCGCACGCCGCGCGGCCCCCACTCGAGCGCCAGGCCGCGGGTCATCGCGCCCATGCCGGACTTGCTCATCGCGTAGGGCACGACGTGCTTCAGCGGCCCGTGCGAGGAGAACGAATCGATGTTGATCTGGCTGCCCGCGCCGCGCTCGAGCATGTGCCTGCCGACGGCCTGGGCCATCAGGAACGCGCCACGCAGGTTGATGTCGAGGATGTAGTCGTAGTCCTCGCGGGCGTAGTCCGTGGCCGGCATCCGGCGATTGACGCCGGCCACGTTCACCAGCGTGTCGATGCGCTCGAAACGCTCGAGCACCGCGGCGACGCAGGCCGCGATCGCCTCCGGGTCGGCCACGTCGCAGACCAGCGCGGTAACCGGTGCGGCGGGCGTCGACAGGCGGGCAGCCGTCTCCTCGACGGTGTCGCGAAAACGGCCCGTGACGACGACCTGCGCGCCGGCCAGCGCGAACCCCGCGGCCAGCGCCTCGCCGATGCCCCGGCTGGCGCCCGAGACGAGCACCACCTGGCCGGCGACGCTGAACAGGCTCTGCACGGGGCGATCCGCGAGCGCTAGGGCTGGGTCGCGGCGCGGGCGAAATTGGCGAGCGCCCCGGCGACCTTGCCGGGCACGCCGCCGCACTCGCCGAGGTCGTGGCGCTCGACCAGGTACGCCGGGTCGTTGTAGGACAGCCACACGGCACCCGCGGCGTCCTCCCAGATCAGGGCCTTCTGCGGCAGGTCGATCGCCACCCCCTGGGCGCACTTCATCAGCGGTGTGCCGACTTTCGGGTTGCCGAACAGGACCAGTTGCGTGGGCCGCAACGTCTCCCCGACGCTGGCCGCGCCGGCCGCGTGGTCGATGCGCGTGAACACCTTCATGCCCTTGGCGAGCAGCGCCTGCTCGAGGCGATCGGCAGTGGTTGCGACGTCGTGGGCGCTCTTGACGCTGACGACGCCGTCAGCGGCGAGCACCGGGGCGGCAAGCAGGCAGGCGAAGGTGAGCAGCAGGGGGCGAATACGCATGGCGAGATCTCCTTGGGTGGTCGGCTCGTCCCTGGCGGGAACGGTGACCACGATCGATTAGTCCACTGCAGGAGCGTGCAGCGCAGGGCAGCACGCACTCGGGCTGCCACTATAGTGGGTCGTCGCGGGGTGAGTACAGCGGCAGCGGTGCGGCGTCGTCCGCGTTCAGGCGGCCGATCTCGCGCAGCGCGCCGGGCGTGTAGACGCGGGCGTGCAGGGCGACGAGGGCGGCGTGCGCGACCGGGAAGTCGATGCGGTAGATCTCTTTCCTGATGAGGGTGAACACCAGCGCGCCGTGCAGCATCAGCGCGAGCTCGCGCTCGGCCTTGGTGGCCGGTCGTTGCGCGAGGTCCGGCAGGCGGGCCTCGCGGCGCAGGGCTTCGAGCAGCGGAAACAGGAAGCGCTGGTCGAGGCGCCGGGAGTAACGGGCCGGCAGGTCCAGGCCGTCGAGCGAGGCGCGCAGGAACAGGCGCACGCCGGCGGGCGCGGCGCCGCTGACGAACTCGCCGTAAAAGCGCGCGATACGTTCTTCCAGCGGGTCGTCGCCGGCCAGCAGCGCAGGGTCCGGGCCCGGGCGTTCGGCGAGGAAACGCGCCTGCAGCACCGCGTCGACCAGCGCTTCCTTGGACGCGAAGTACTTGTACAGCAGCGCCTGCGTGACGCCCATGTGGCGGGCGAGCTGGCGCGTGGAGACCGAGAAACCGTCTGCCGCGAAAGCCTGCGCCGCGCGCTCGATCAGCTGCGCGCGGCGCTCGGGCGCGGGCAGGCGGCGGCGCGTGTCGGGGGCTTTGGCATCTGCCATCCGGCCACTATCACTGACCGCCACCGCGCCCGCAAGCGCACCGCGCTCAACGCTGCAGGAGGTAGTCGAAAGTCAGGAAAGTGAAATCCTTCGCCGCCTGCGCCTTGTGGCACTGGAAGCAGCCGTCCATCGACTTGTCCGCGCGCCGCTGCCCGGCCGGGTCGAACCAGGCATATTCCCACTCGCCGTTGCGCGTGTCGTCGGCGTACTCGCTGCCCCAGCCTGCCCCTTTCTGCATCACGAACACGTTGCTGACGGTGTCGGTCGGGATGAAACGGCCCTGGGCGTCGGTGACGGGTTGCTCGCCGGCCATGCGCACCTTGTGGTCTTCCATCACGACGATCGTGCCGTGCGGCAGGGGCTCGCCCGGCGTGGCCCGCGCGTGCGATTCGCGGTCCATGTAGAAGAACCGGGTGATCTTGCGATCGGGCTTGTCGCGGGTGTCGAAGCGCACGAAGCCGGTGGCGAAACCTTCCGGGTAGGCAACCCGTTCGGTGGCCGCTTGCGCCACGCCCGGGGTCGGCGCGACGAGCAGGGCCGCGAGCATCGCGGCGGCCAGGTGTGAGCGTCGGATCATGGTACCTCCTGTCCTTTGTCTGGCGGTGATTCACGGCCGAGTTGACCATCTGTCCCTTAAGTTGTCAATCGACAACTAGTGACCGGATCGGCCGCTACCACGACACCCGGCAGCGTTTTGCAGCCACACACCCGCCGGGCGCCAGCCAGGCTGGGAAACGAACGGGGATCAGCGGGCGGGTGGGGCCGACGAGCCGGGCCCTGCGCAGATCGCATCGACCGCTTGCGATGGAGAGGCTGCCCGAGCGAGGGCCCGCGGACGGATCGCCTGCCGACCGGGCGGGCGCCCAGGGGCAGGGGCTTTGCTGAGACGCGCGCCCGCAATGCGGGCAGCGAACGCGAGCGCTGGACGGTGCGGCCCCGGCGTCGTTCAGCGGGCGGGCAGCGTGACTATTTCACCGTCACACAAGTACAGTCCGAGAGATTGGTGACCTTGTGGGACACGCTGCCCATCAACATGCCCTTGAGCTCGCTCAATCCACGCCTGCCCATGACGATCATGTCCACCTTCGCCGAACGTGCCAGGTTGACGATGATCTCGACGGGGTTTCCTTCTTCGATCTTCTTGCTGACCTTCTTGACCCCCCGGTCGTGACAAAGCTCCGCGACCCCGGTCAGCATCGCGGTACCGATGAAATTGAGCTGGTCGACCGACAGTTGGGTTGCCTTCTTGTCGTCCACCCGGGCGAGTATCTCCTGCGGGTAGTTGACCAGGTTGCCGGCGCCGGCGCCACTGCGTCGAGGGACCTCCACCGCCATCGCGCGTTTGAGTCCTTCGGGCATGTGACCGCGCAGAAGCACGTGCAGCAGCACGATCTCCGCGTCGTATTTGGATGCCAGATCGCTGGCCAGTTCGACAGCCTTGATGCTGTGGGTCGAACCGTCCACCGGAACCAGGATTTTCTTGATCATGCTGCGCATCCCGTCGTCCTCTTCACTGTCGCGCCGAATGTCTGTGCTGCGCCAGTGTAGCAGCAACAATCGAAGAACCGCAGCCGAACGCCTACGCCCTGGCGCCAGGGCGGCGGTCTGCTAAACTGCCGCCGCCTCTTTCGCGAGAACCGGCGACATGGTGGGCTTCGTCCGCAAGCACTGGCAGGGCGGCTACGTTCTGGGCGTTGCCTTCTGGCTCAATTTCGTCCTGCTCGGCATCGTTTATCACCTGCTGGAACCCTACGTATTGCGGCCGTTTGTCGATTATCCGGCGGCGTTCATCGCTGCAACCGTCGCGTACCTGGTCGTTACCCGTTTGATCGTCTACCCCTGGCAGGTAGTCGGATTGCTGCGCTCCGCCGAGCGGCACTATTCTCAATACGATCGAACCATTGTGTTGTATACCGTTCAAGTGCTGGTCATCCTGAGCGCGGTGGGCACGTTCAGCCACCTGATCGGTTCGGCACAAAGACTGGTGGCCTACAAGGAGAAGAAAGACTATGAGGCTGCGCTCACACAACCGGACTACTCGCTCACGGTCGTAGGTCGGGGGCAGTTCATCCAGCTGCGCGGATCGCTGGGCTTCGGGGTGACGAAAGCCGTTGGCGAACTGTTGCGTGCTCATCCCCAGGTGACGGGGATCATCCTGGAGAGCGACGGCGGACAAATATACGAAGGTCGGGGCCTGGCGGTGTTGTTCGCTGACCGCAGCATCGACACGTACACTTTTTCCGCGTGCACGTCCTCTTGCGCGACGGCATTTATCGGCGGGAATCATCGCTACCTCGGCGAAAACGGGAAACTGGGGTTTCATCAGTACGCGTTCGATTCCGCAAGGCTGAGGCAATTCAACACTTTCTACGACCTGGAGGCGGAGCAGGCCAAGGACCTGGAACTCTACCGCTCGAAAGACGTCGACGAGGCGTTCCTGGCGCGATTGTTCGAAACACCCAGCCACGACATGTGGTACCCGTCTGCGGACGAGTTGCTGAAAGCGGGGGTGGTCAGCCGTATGGTTCGCGAAGCGGATATCGCGAACGCTACTGTCCTTGATCAGGTGGACCGGAGCGCGAACGACTGAACTGCAACATCGCGGGTGCCCGTGGCGAGCGGACGAACCGCGTTCACCCGGGGCTCATGCCCCTCATACGCTCGTTTCTTCGGCGCAACAACTCGAGAGTGGCCAGCAGGGTAATCGACAAGGCAACCAGCAGCGTGGCTACCGCCAGGATCGTAGGACTGATCTGTTCGCGGATGCCCGAGAACATCGCCCAGGGAATGGTGCGTTGTTGATAACTGCCGACGAACTTGACCACCACGACCTCGTCGAACGACGTGACGAATGCGAACAAAGCGCCGGAAATGACCCCCGGCAGGATGAGCGGAACTATGACCCGGAAAAAAGTCACCGTCGGGGAGGCGCCCAGCGTCGCCGCGGCCCTGATGAGACTGTGGTCGAAGCCGACCAGTGTCGCCGTTACGGTGATCACCACGAACGGTGTCGCCAGAGCGGCGTGCGCCAGGATCACGCCGAGGTGGGTCGAGGCGAGGCCGATGCGTGTGTAAAAAAAGAACATCCCGGCAGCGGAAATGATCAACGGCACGATCATCGGCGAGATCAGTATTCCCATCACCACCGTCTTGGCAGGCATTTCCGAGCGACTCAGCCCGAGCGCGGCGATAGTGCCGAGCGCGGTCGAAATCAGCGTCGAAAATATCGCGATGATGAAGCTGTTCTTGACCGCGCCCTGCCAGTTCAGGTTGGAAAAGAAATCCTCGTACCATTTCAACGAGTAACCGGCCGGATCCAGCGACAACATCTCCTCGGTGAAGGTGAAGAACGGCACGGCGTTGAACGACAGCGGAATGATGATCACGATCGGCGCGATCAGGAAGAAGAAGATGAATCCACACAACACCCTGAAGGTGTAGTACCAGACCGTCTCCAGTGTTCCAGCGTGAGCAGGTACCGCCATGGCCGT